>NZ_JAXOJX010000006.1:0-147486 GCF_034427735.1 Azohydromonas lata | reverse complement strand
AAGCTGGACCACGCGCACGCCCATGTCGGCGAAGGCTTCGATGTGGCCCAGGTGGTCTTCAAACGCGTGGGCGTTCTGGAAGCCCAGTATGATGCCGGTCTTGCGCTCCAGCTTGGCCTGCTCGATGTCGCGGGTGCTGCGCACCAGCGTGATCAGGTCGGCGTTCTCGCGGATCATCGACTTCATCTGCGCGATGTTGTGCACCGTGCCCTTGAAGTCTTCCCAGACGGAGACCGTGCAGTTGGCGGCGCTGAGGCCGCCCTTGCGCATGTCCTCGAACACCGGCCGGCCCCATTTGGCGATGATGAGGCCGTCGATGACGGTAGCGTTGGCGTGTATGGAGTTCATGTCTTGCGTCCTGTGTCGTTGAGGAGGCTTCAGCGGTCGGCGTAGATGGGGAAACGGGCCATGAAGGACTGCACCTGTTCGCGCACCAGCATTTCGACCTTGGCGTCGCCCTCGGGGTGCTTGCGCAGGGCCTGCATCACGTCGAGGATCATTCGCGCCACTTCGCGGCAGTCTTCCTCCTGCATGCCGCGCGTGGTGATGGCGGCGGTGCCCACGCGGATGCCGGAGGTGATGGTGGGCTTCTCGGTGTCGAAGGGGATGCCGTTCTTGTTGCAGGTGATGCCCGCGCGCTCCAGCGCCACTTCGGTCTGGTTGCCCTTGAGGCCCAGCGGGCGCAGGTCCACCAGCAGCAGGTGGTTGTCGGTGCCGCCGGTCACGAGGTCCAGCCCGCCCTGGCGCAGCGTCTCGCCCATGGCCTTTGCGTTGGCAACGACCTGGCGGGCGTAGTCCTGGAAGGCGGGCTGCAGCGCCTCGCCGAAGGCCACGGCCTTGGCCGCGATCACGTGCATGAGCGGGCCGCCCTGCGCGCCGGGGAAGACGGCGGCGTTGACCTTCTTGGCAATGTCCTCGTCGTTGGTGAGGATCACGCCGCCGCGCGGGCCGCGCAGCGTCTTGTGCGTGGTGCTGGTGGTGACGTGGGCGTGCGGCACGGGGCTGGGGTAGACGCCCGCGGCCACCAGGCCGGCCACGTGGGCCATGTCCACCATGAGCAGCGCGCCCACCTCGTCGGCGATGGCACGGAAGCGCGCCCAGTCGATGACGCGCGGGTAGGCGGAGAAGCCGGCGATGATCAGCTTGGGGCGGTGCTCCTTGGCCAAGCGCTCGACCTCGTCGTAGTCGATGAGGCTGTCCTCCTGGCGCACGCCGTACTGCACGGCGTTGAACCACTTGCCCGACAGCGCGGGCTTGGCGCCGTGCGTGAGGTGGCCGCCGGCGGAGAGGGCCATGCCCAGCACGGTGTCGCCGGGCTTGACCAGGGCCAGCATCACGGCCGTGTTGGCCTGCGCGCCGGAGTGGGGCTGCACGTTGGCGAAGCGCGCGCCGAACAGCGTGCACAGGCGGTCAATGGCCAGCGATTCGACCACGTCGGCGTACTCGCAGCCGCCGTAGTAGCGCTTGCCCGGGTAGCCCTCGGCGTACTTGTTGGTGAATACCGAGCCCTGCGCCTGCAGCACCGCGCGGGACACGATGTTCTCGGAGGCGATGAGCTCGATCTGCGCCTGCTGTCGCATGAGCTCCTGCCCAAGCGCCTTGGCCACCCGCGGGTCGGCCTGGGTCAGCGGGTCGGCGAAGAAGGATGTCGTGTTCATGTGCTTGGAATGGCGGTGGGTCGGCGGGTAAATCGGTAGGCCGGTGCGCTTCAGGCGCGCTTGCCGGGCGCTGCAAGCAGCCGTTGCATGTCGATTGCTTGATGGCTGCATTCTTCGAGCCGGACGCCTGCGCGGCTTGTGCGGCACGGACATGCACTTGCTCAAAACCGACATGCCGGGTTCGCCCTGACATGCAGGCGGATTGGCCATAAAGCGACAGGCCCAAAAGAAAGCGGCGCCGGCGTCAAGGACGCCGGCGCCGCAACCTCGCGCACGCCGAGGATGGAGACTCCGTCAGGCCTGGACGATGGTGGGCACGTGCCGGGTCAGGGCCAGGAAGCCGGCCAGGGACTGCCTGTCCATGGCCACCGTGGCCGTGTTGCGCAAAGGATGCGCCTGCACCTTTTCGGCCTGCCACACGCGCTCGTCGATGACCAGCTCGACGGCACGGTCCTTGTCGTTGACGAGGCAAAAGACGCTGACCGCGCCGGGTGTGATGCCCAGCACGCGCTGCAGCCGGTCGGCCGAGCCCATGCTGAGCTTGGAGGTGCCCAGCGTGGTTGCCAGCGCCGGCAGGTCCAGCCTCACGTCGTGAGGCACGATGACCAGGAAGTGGCGCGCGCCCTTGGCGTCGCGCAGGAACACGTTCTTGGTCTTGATGCCGTCCAGCGCCGGCGTGGCCGCCAGCGCGTCGGCAATAGTGAACACCGGCTCGTGCTCGACGATGTCGTAGCGCAGTTGGTTCCTGTCCAGCAGCAGGAGCAGCTCTTGCGAGGAGCTGGTCATCACGTCGGTCGTCATGCCGCCAGCATAGGAACACGGTTCCTGCCGGCTTGCCGAAAACCGCCATGTTCCATGCCGATAGCGACATGCCTTGCCGCACTGCAACAAGAGGGGCGTGCAAATCACACGGGATGGAAAGCCCACTTTCGGTAACAGGACATTTCCCGTCGTTTATTGGCAAGGGGCATACCTACACGTTGCCAGAGTAACGAGGCCTGTTCAAACAATGAGGCTTCACCCATGCACCATCTGCGTTTCCGGCCGCGTCTTGCGGCACTCCTGTTGCCTGCACTGTCCATGCCGGTGCTCGCGCAATCGTCCGCCAACATTGGCGGCATGGTCGACATCGGCGTCTACCGCGATGCCGCCAAGACCTGGAACGTCGGCACCATTCAGCGCAGCAACCTGGCTTTCACGGGCACGGAAGACCTGGGCGGGGGCCTGTCCGCGTTCTTCACCCTGTCCACCCGCTTCGATCTGGACACGGGTGCGCTGGAGGATGCGCCGGCCAAGAGCAAGCCGTTCTGGCATGGCGAGTCCACGGTCGGCGTGAAAGGCGCTTTCGGCTCCATCAAGGCGGGCCGTGCGCTGGACGCGCTGTACGCCAACGACTGGAACTTCGACCCCTGGTACTACTTCGACCGCATCGCGTCGCCTGCGTGGGACCTGTGGCACTACAACTATCCCTCCGATCCCAAGGCCAACGGCGGCAAGGCGGAGTATGGGCGCATTGACAACGCCCTTTTCTACGACTCGCCGGTGATTGGCGGCTTCTCGCTGCACGTGAGCGGCTCTCCGGAAAAGCGCGATGGCGACACCAGGCGCCCGCTGGGCGGGGCCTTGAAATACGCGGCCGGCCCCGTCACGGCCATGGTGTCGCGGGAAAAGAACAGCGCGGGCGCCTCCGACACGTTCTTTGGCCTCAAGGGCCGCATCGGCTCGCTGGCGCTGATGGGCGCCTATGACGTGAGCAAGACGCCGGACAACACCTCCAAGGCCAAGGCCCTCACCCTGGGCGCGCAGTACACCGTGGGCAGCTGGACGCTCAACGGCGGCTGGGGCCAGGTGGACGTGGACGGCGTGAAAGCCGAAAAGGTGCTGGGCACCGGGGTGATCTACGCCCTGTCCAAGCGCACCAGCGTTTATGCAGATCTCGCCCACAAGAAGTTCGTGAGCGACAGCGCCAACGTGTACGGCGTCGGCGTGGCGCACTCGTTCTGACGCCATTTTCCCGCCGCCGCGCATGTCGCTTCCGGACAAATCCACGTCCGACGCACGCAAGGTCGCAGCGGCTGCTCACCAAACAATGGCTTCACTGAGGCGGCAAGCGCGGTAGCTGACACAGCCCCCTTACGAGGCCAACCCCAGCGTTCCAAGGATCCCAACATGACCACCCAGACCTCCACCGTCACCCTGCATCCCCGCGCCGCCGACGTCCAGGCGCAGCTCAGCGCCCTGCTGGAGCGCCGCCGCGCCGGTTACAGCCTGGAAGCTCCGTTCTACCTGAGCGAGGAGATTTTCAAGGCCGACATGGAGTACGTCTTCGGCCGGCACTGGATTTTCGTGGCCGTGGCGCCGCAGGTGGCCGAGCCGGGCGATTTCATCACGGTGGACGTGGGCCAGGACTCCATTCTCATCGTCCGCGACGATGACATGAACATCAAGGCCTTCCACAACGTGTGCCGCCACCGCGGCTCGCGCCTGTGCGACGAGCACCAGGGCAGCCTGGGCAACATCGTCTGCCCCTACCACCAGTGGACCTACGACCTCGAAGGCAAGCTCATCCACGCCGACCACATGGGCGACACCTTCCTGCGCGAGCAGCACAGCTTGCACAAGGTGCACCTGCGCAACCTGGAAGGCCTGCTCTTCATCTGCCTGGCCGATGAGCCGCCGCAGGACTTCGAAGAGGTTGCCGCCCGCATGCGCCCCTACCTGGCGCCGCACAAGCTCAACGAGTGCAAGGTCGCCGCGCAGGTGGAGCTCATCGAAGAGGGCAACTGGAAGCTCACGATGGAGAACAACCGCGAGTGCTACCACTGCGTGGGCAACCATCCCGAGCTGACCATTTCGCTGTACGAACACGGCTTTGGCGCCCAGCCCGGCCCGCAGAACGCCGAAGGCATCGCGCGCTTCGAGCAGATCGTCAAGGACAGCCACGCCCGCTGGGAAGCCATGGGCCTGCCCAGCGCGCGCATCGAGGAGCTGGACACGCGCGTCACGGGCTTCCGCACCCAGCGTTTGCCGATGGACCGCGCCGGCGAGTCGCAGACCATGAACACCGAGGTGGCCTGCAAGAAGCTGCTGAGCGACCAGTTCACGGAGAAGTCGCTGGGCGGCCTGTCTTTCTGGACGCAGCCCAACTCGTGGCACCACTTCATGAGCGACCACGTGGTGAGCTTCTCCGTGATCCCGCTGAGCGCCGGCCGCACGATGGTGCGCACCACCTGGTGCGTGCACAAGGACGCCGTCGAAGGCGTGGACTACGACGTGGCCAACCTCACCGCCGTGTGGAACGCCACCAACGACCAGGACCGCCGCCTGGTGGAGTTCTCCCACGCCGGCGCGGCCAGCAAGGCTTATGAGCCCGGCCCCTACTCGCCCTTCACCGAAAGCCTGGTGGAAGCCTTCTGCACCTGGTACGTCGACCGCATGCGTGCCGGCGTGAGCGGCGGGCGCTGAAGCTTCAGGCAAGCACCGCGGCCGCCTGTTTTCCGTACTGACCCCGGAGCGCCCAGCCCATGACAGTCTCCTACTCCGACCTGGCCGAAGCGCCGCCGCCCGCCTGGGGCGGCGACGACGAATGGCTCGAATGCGTGAGGGTGTGCGATGAGACCCACGACGTGCGCAGCTTCGTGCTGCGCCCGCTGCAGGCTCGCAGTTTCCGCTACCGCCCGGGACAGTTCATCACGCTGCGCCTGGACATCGCGGGCGAGCAGCTCAACCGCTGCTACACCTTGTGCTCCAGCCCAACGCGGCCGGACACGCTGATGATCACGGTCAAGCGGGTACCGGGCGGCAAGGTGTCCAACTGGCTGCACGACCATGTGAAGCCGGGCACGCGGCTGTCGGCCACCGGCCCGGCAGGCAGCTTCTGCTTCCCGGCCGGGCCGGTGAAGGTGCCGGCGCGCGGGCAGCTGTACCTCTCAGGCGGCAGCGGCATCACGCCGCTGATGTCCATGTCCCGCGCCTGGGCCGACCTGGGCCTGGACGCGGACGTGCAGTTCATGCACGCCGCGCGCACGCCGCAGGACATCGTCTTTGCCGACGAGCTGAAGCTGCTGGCCCGCTCGCTGCCGCGCTGGCGGGCCACCATGGTGTGCGAGGGCCGTGGCGACACGCCGGGCTACAGCGGCCTGCTTGGGCGGCTGAGCCTGCCCTTGTTGCGCGCGCAAGTGCCTGACCTGCTGGAACGCGAGGTGTGGTGCTGCGGGCCGGCGCCTTTCATGGCGGCGGTGCGCGGCATGCTGGCGGAAGCCGGCTTCGACATGAGCCGCTACCACGAGGAAAGTTTCAACTTCGAGACGCCGGCGGCCGACGCACCGGCTGCCGCACAGACCCAGCCTACCTCCACCGAGGCCAAGCGCTTCGCCATCACGCTCAAGACGCGCGGCGAGCGCTTCGAGTGCGGCGCTGACGAGACCCTGCTCAAGGCCGCGCAGCGCGCCGGCATTCGCTGGCCCTTCTCCTGCTCCAGCGGCGTATGCGGCACTTGCCGCACGCGCAAGCTCGCGGGCGAGGTGGAGATGAAACAAGGCGGCGGCCTGCGTCCGCGCGAGGTGGCTCAAGGCTGGATGCTGCCGTGCTGCAGCAAGCCGCTGAGCGACGTCGAGCTGGACCGCTAGCCCGGCCAGGGCCCACTTCCAATGAATACAAATCCTTCATCCACCACCGCCCAGGAGCCGCGCATGTCCAGACCGAAAATCCAGATACGCGAACTGACCAAGGTCTTCGGCAACAAGCCTGACGCCGCGCTTGAAATGCTGCGCCAAGGCCAAAGCAAGGACGAGATTTTCCAGCGCACGGGCCAAGTGGTCGGCGTCAACAAAATCAGCTTCGACGTCCAGGCCGGCGACATCTACGTGCTCATGGGCCTGTCGGGCTCCGGCAAGTCCACGCTTATCCGCCTGATCAACCGCCTGGTGGAGCCCACGGCGGGCGCCATCAACATCGACGGCGAGGACGTGGCCAGAATGCCCATGGCCGACCTGCTGCGTTGGCGCCGCAAGCGCATCGCCATGGTGTTCCAGAGCTTTGCGCTGATGCCGCACCGCACCGTCTTCGACAACGTGGCCTTCGGCCTGGAGATTGCCGGCGACAACGCACGGCAGTACCGCGACAAAGTGATGCAGGCACTGGAGCAGGTGGGCCTGAAAGCTTACGCGCAGAAGTTTCCCCGGCAACTGTCCGGCGGCATGCAGCAGCGCGTGGGCCTGGCCCGGGCCTTGGCCGTGGACCCGGACATCCTGCTCATGGACGAGGCCTTCTCGGCGCTGGACCCGCTCAAGCGCACCGAGATGCAGGACCTCATGCTGGAGCTGCAGCGCGAACACCGCCGCACCATCTTCTTCGTCTCGCACGACCTGGAAGAGGCGCTCAAGATCGGCTCGCGCATCGCCATCATGGAAGGCGGCAACCTGGTGCAGGAAGGCACGCCGCACGAGATCGTGACCCGCCCGGCCAACGACTACGTGCGCCGCTTCTTCAAGGGCGTGGACACCTCGCGCTACCTCACCGCCGCGGACCTCGTGGACAGCGTGCCGCCCCCGCCGGACTTTGTTGCCGCCAATCGAGCGAACAGGCTTGCGGCAACTACCACTTTGCCCGATGCCTTGCGTACCGTGCTTGGCCTGGATCAACCCGTGAGCGTCTTCGACGACGCCGAGCGCCTCGTGGGCTGCATCACGCCCAAGAGCCTTCTTCTCAAGATCGCGAGTACCCGCCATGCCGGCTGATTTTCTCAACGATATCCTGGGCAACGACAAGAGCGTGCTGCCCTTGGGCGCGATGGTCAACGATGGCGTCAAGACGCTGCTGGCCCATGGTGCCGGTGTTTTCGACGCCGTGGGCGCGGTGGTCGAGAACTTCGCGGGCCACATCGAATCGGCCTTTCTCGCCATTCCGTCCTGGCTGGTGATGCTGGTGGTGGTGGCGGTGGGCGTGTGGCGGCTGAAATGGCGCTTTGGCCTGTTCGCGCTGCTGAGCCTGCTGGTCATCCGCATCACCGGCTTCTGGGACCAGACCATGGTCACGCTGGCCCTGGTGTTCTCGGCCACCATCATCAGCCTCATCGTCGGCGTGCCGCTGGGCATCCTGAGCGCGCGCAGCGACCGCTTCAACGCCCTGCTGCGCCCGGTGCTGGACTTCATGCAGACCATGCCGGCCTTCGTCTACCTGATCCCCGCCGCGATGGTATTCGGCCTGGGCCGCGTGCCGGGCATCCTGGCCACCGTGGTGTTCGCCATGCCGCCCGTGGTGCGCCTGACGGCGCTGGGCATCCGCCAGGTCAATGGCGAGCAGGTGGAGGCCGGCCAGGCCTTCGGCTGCACCTCGATGCAACTGTTGTGGAAAGTGCAACTGCCCATCGCGCTGCCCACCATCATGGCCGGCGTGAACCAGACCATCATGATGGCGCTGTCCATGGTCATCATCGCCTCCATGGTGGGTGCCGGCGGCCTGGGCAACGACGTGCTCGCCAGCATCCAGCGCCTGGACATCGGCCTGGGCTTCGAGAGCGGCCTGTCGGTGGTGCTGCTGGCCATCATCCTGGACCGCCTCACCGAGAGCTTCGGCAGCCGGCATCAGGAAGCCTGAAGCCAGGCGGGCTTCGGCCCGCCAGTGCACGCCTGAAAGCAAAAGCGCCCGCACCCGCGGGCGCTTTTGCTTTGCGGCTTGCGCGATCGACGCCGAACCGACGCCGTACACCCGCCTTCAATGCGGCCATCCGCGTGCGATGGGAATCGCCTGGATGGCCGGCGTTGCTTGCGTTGCCGGCAACGCCTTTATCAACCGCCCCAGCCCGTGGGGTATGTCGCTCGACCCGTAACGCGGCTCGCACGATCCATTTCCACCATGCAGCCCGACTGCTACGGGATTGCTACCGGGGTCGATGATGGCCCTTGGGCAGGCCGTGCCTGCGCAAGCTGCAGCGTGCTGTGGGTGGGCCGTCATCGGCCCGTGCTTGTGGAGGGAGTTTCGCCGAGCTGGCGATCAAGGCCGCACGCCACGCCGGCAAGCGCCGGCGTGGCGTGGGAAGGAAGGCGGGAGGGACAGAGGATCCAGCAGCGGGCGTGCGTCGCACGCCCGTGCCGATGTCAAGCCGTTCGGCTCACAGGGAGTTGGCCAGCCAGCGGTCCACCAGCGGGCCGTGAGAGGCGACGTAGGCCGCGGCTTCCTTGGCCGCGCTGCTGTCGCGGGCCTTGAGCATCACGGCCTCCAGGTCGGCCAGCGGGAGCTTGTAGTTGCGGATGAAGGCGGCCGCCTTGGGGAAATCGGCGCTGAAGCCCTTGCGCGCCAGCCCGTGAATGGACTCCACGCCGCCCAGCGCGCCCTTGGGATCTTCCAGGTAGCGCAGCTTGTATTGCGAGAACATCCAGTGCGGCGACCAGGTCGTCACCACGATCCACTGCTTGCGCTGGATCGCGCGGTCCAGCGAGGTCACCATGGCCGCATCGGAAGCGGTGAGCAGCTTGTAGTCCAGGCCGTAGGTCTTGATCGCGGCATCGGAGAGCTTCATCAGCCCCGCGCCCGCATCGATGCCCTGGATGCGCCCCCCCAGTTTCTCCTTGACCTCGGGCTTGTTCAAGTCCTCGATGGTGCGAAGCTGCGACACGGGAATGTCGTCCGGCACCGCCCAGCCCAGCTTGGCGTCGGTGTAGATGGGGCCGAGGTTCTCGACGTCGTCCTTGACCTTCTCGTAGTAGCTCTTGTGCGTGCCGGGCAGCCAGGCCATGAGCATGAGGTCGATCTGGCCACGCTGCAGCGCGGCGTACTGCAGCGCAACGTCCGTCATCACCAGCTCCACGCGCTGCCCAAGGCGCTGCTCCAGCAGCAGCTTGGCGATTTGCGTGGTCACTTCGGCGTCGGACCATGCCGTCCAGCCAATGCGCAGCGGCTTGCTCTCGGCCATTGCGCCCAGCGACGTGCCGCCCAGGGCGACGGCTGCGGTTGCGCCGGCAATGAAATGGCGGCGGCTCATGGACTTTGTATCGATCGTCACGGTCAGGCTCCCTTTACGGTGGGTGGAGAACACTGGCTGGACGTTATTGCGCCGGCCCCCAGGCGACTTCTACCGCGGCGACGCGGAGATGTCGCAAGCCGACATTCCGCTTTCGTTGAGCTTGCAACGTAGCTTGCACGGGAGATTTCTGCGCAAGAAAATGCCGCGCCCGCTGGGCACAAGCGCTACCGGCGCCTGTGCCATGGGCCGCGATACGGCGCCTCAAAGGCCTGCAGGGGGCAGGCCGTGCCGGTGCACGCCGGCTGCGAAATGCATGGACCAAGGCATGCGGCTCAAAGCCGCCGTGCCCGGGCTGCACTGCCACTCTGGCACGCCGTGCGTCGCGGACTTGCCCAAATGCGACATGGATTTTCACCGGAACACCAAGCCGCCTCGCCCTGGCCTCCGCGGTGCCGTCCCGCGCGAAGGGCTGTCCTGTCGGCCAAGCCGGCAGCTTGACCGGCATCAACCACAGAACGTGCGCCGCACACGGCATGCTGGCCCGCAAGGCCCCGCAGCGCCGACAATGTGCGGCTCACGCCGCCCGTAGCGCGAGCGCAGGCGCAGCGCCTGCTACGGGATGGCAACCACATCCTTGCTGTAGTTTTTTTGAATGATTTCCCTGGGGCTTCTCGATCTCGTCGGCCTTGTTGGCGTGGTCGCCTACGTGGCCGCGCACTTTTGCGTGCAACTGCTGCACCGCCCGCCCGCCAGCCACATGGTGGTGGTGCTCAACGTCGTGGGGCCCACTTGCATCCTCATTTCGCTGGCCGGCTCCTTCAACCTCGCCTCGTTCCTGACGCAATGCTTCTGGCTGGGCCTGACGCTGCTGGGCTGGTGGCGCTACCGGCGCGGCCAGCGCCGGCAGGCTGACGGAGAGTCCTCCGCCAGCCGCTGAAGACCGGCCGCCTGACTGCCCCGGCCGCCCAGGGCAGCCGGGGAGCGCGGCCGAAAGCCGCTGGAAGGCCTCAGTCGCCCAGCAGGTGGCCCAAGCGCTCGCGCTTGGTGGCGAGGTAGGCCGAGTTGTGCGGCTGGGCGTCGGTCTCGTGGGGCTCGCGGTCGAGCACCTGAACACCGTGCTCGCGCAGCGCCAGCAGCTTGAGCGGGTTGTTGCTCATGAGCCGTATGGAGGCCACGCCAAGGGTCTTCAGGATGGCCGCGGCCGCCTCGTAGCGCCGCGCATCCACCGGATGGCCCAGCGCCAGGTTGGCGTCCACGGTGTCCAGGCCCTGGTCCTGCAGCGCGTAGGCGCGCAGCTTTTGCGCCAGGCCTATGCCGCGGCCTTCGTGGCCGCGCATGTAGACCACGGCGCCCTGGCCGGCCGCCTGGATGCGCTGCAGCGCGAGCTGCAGTTGCGGACCGCAGTCACAGCGCAGCGAGCCCAGCATGTCGCCGGTCAGGCACTCGGAGTGCACGCGCACCAGCACGCCGTGCGCGCCGGCAAGATCGCCCTTGCGTATGACCAGGTGCTCCACGCCGGCGCTATGGTCCTGCCAGGTTTCGAGATCGAATTCGCCGTGCGGCGTGGGCAGGCGGGCACTGGGCCCGCGCTCGACGTGAGGCATGAGCAGGGAAAGCGGATCGGACTTCATGGCATGCCCGCCTCCGTTCAGCGCGCCAGGGCGTCGAGCCGGCGCAGGCTTTGCAGCGTGGCCAGGCAGGCGCTGGCGACTTCCTCGCCCTTCTTCACGAAATGGGCGGTGAAGAAGGCGCGGTGCTCCTCGTGGTCGTGGAAGTCGCGCGGCGTGAGCACGGCGGAGAACACGGGCACGCCGGTGTCGAGCTGCACGCGCATCAGGCCGTCGATGACGGCGCTGGTCACGAACTCGTGCCGGTAGATGCCGCCGTTGACGATCAGCCCGCAGGCGATCACGGCGTCGAAGGTGCCGCTTTCGGCCAGCTTCTTGGCATGCAGCGGGATCTCGAAGGCCCCCGGCACGGCGAAGTGCGTGAGCGTGGAGCCGGCGTCCAGGCCCTGGCGGGCCAGCTCGGCGTTGATGCCCTCGTGCGCACGCTCGACGATGTCGCGGTGCCAGGAGGCGCTCACGACCGCGATGCGCAGGCCGGTGGCGGAGGAGGAAGAACGGGAGAGAGTCTGATTCATGGTCCGAACGTCAGTGGATTGCCAGAATCAGGGCGCAAGCACGCGAACACACGACGGTAGCCCAAAGCTTGAGCCAGCCGCCACGGCAACGCGATCTCTTTCATCCGGACTGTGACCGTCGGCCCTGGCCTCTCACCAGGTCTGCTGACCCCGGCACCGAACCAACGGCACCAGGCGCTCGCGGGCTCCCGTGGTCAAGCCACGGATACCGCCGGTGGGGAGTTCCACCCCGCCCTGAGAACGCTGCCAGCCCTCGCGGGCCGGCCAGCCGATTTTAGAAGCAGGGGAATTCCCGGTGGTTGCGCGGGCCATGAAGGGCGGCGCAAAAAAGCGCCGCTCAGGCCGTCCTGGCCGCCTGCAGTCCCAACTCCTGGACCATGCGCTCGCGCATCACGAACTTCTGGGCTTTGCCGGTGATGGTCATGGGCATCTCCGGGACGAAGCGCACGTAGCGCGGCACCTTGTAGTGGGCGATCTGCTCGCGGCAGAAGGCGCGTATCTCGTCCTCGGTGCAGGCCTCGCCCGGCTTGAGCACGATCCAGGTGCACACCTCCTCGCCGTACTTGGCGTCGGGCACCCCGAACACCTGCACCGACTGCACCTTGGGGTGGCGGAAGAGGAACTCCTCGATCTCGCGCGGATAGATGTTCTCGCCGCCGCGTATGAGCATGTCCTTCACGCGGCCGACGATGTTGCAGTAGCCGTCGGCGTCCAGCGTGGCGAGGTCGCCGGTGTGCATCCAGCCGTCGGTCACGGCCAGCCGCGTCTTCTGCTCGTCGCCCCAGTAGCCCTTCATCACCGAGTAGCCGCGCACCCAAAGCTCGCCCTTCTCGCCCACGGGCACGGGCTCGCCCACGCCGTCCACCACCTTGGCTTCCAGGTGCGGCTGTATGCGGCCCACGGTGGTGACGCGGTGCTGCAGGTCGTCCTGCGCCGAGCTTTGGAAGGAAACGGGGCTGGTCTCCGTCATGCCGTAGGCGATGGTGACCTCGCGCATGTGCATCTGCGCGACCACGCGCTTCATGGTCTCGATGGGACAAGGCGAGCCGGCCATGATCCCCGTGCGCAGGCAACTCAGGTCGAAGGTGGCGAAGTCCGCATGGTCCAGCTCGGCGATGAACATGGTGGGCACGCCGTGCAGCGCGGTGCAGCGCTCCTCGGCCACGGCCGAGAGCGTGGCCACGGGGTCGAACACCTCGCCAGGGAAGACCATCTGCGCCCCCGTGGCCACGCAGGCCAGCACCGCCAGCACCATGCCGAAGCAGTGGTAGAGCGGCACGGGGATGCACAGCGAATCCTGCTCGCTGAAGCTCATGGCCTGTGCCACGAAGCGCGCGTTGTTGACCACGTTGTGGTGCGTGAGCGTGGCGCCCTTGGGGTTGCCGGTGGTGCCGCTGGTGAACTGGATGTTGATGGCGTCGAAGCAGCCCAGCGCCGCGCTGCGCGCCTCCAACTGGGCCGCACCGACGCCCCGGCCCCGCTCCAGCACCTCGGCGTAGCTCAGCATGCCGGGCGTGCGCTCCTCGCCCATGCGGATGACGAACTCCAGATGCGGCAGCCGCGCCGCCTTCAACTGCCCCGGCGCGCACTGCGCCAGCTCCGGCGCGAGCGTCTGCAGCATGCCCAGGTAGTCCGAGCTGCGCAGTTGCCGCGCGGTCACGATGGCACGGCAGCCGGAGGCGTTGAGCGCGTACTCCAGCTCCGACAGCCGGTAGGCCGGATTGATGTTGACCAGGATGACGCCCACGCGCGCCGTGGCGAACTGCGTGGTCAGCCACTCGAAGCGATTCGGAGACCAGATGCCCACGCGGTCGCCGCGCTGCAGGCCCAGCGCCAGCAGCCCGGCGGCCAGGCGGTCCACCTCGGCCTGGAACTGCGCCCACGTCCAGCGTATGCCCTGCTCGCGAAAGACCACGGCCGGCCGGCTGGGCCAGCGGGTTGCCGTGTCCGCCAGCAGGCCAGCGATGGTGGCCGTGGACAGCGGCACGCCGGTTTCCCCCACCACGTGCGAGAGGCCGCCCACGGGCGCAACCCCAAGCCGCGATTGATCTTTTTCGTTCATCTTGTCTCCTGTGACGCCTCGCTTGGCAGCCAGCGAAGGTAGCCGCCGCAAGGCTGCCGTTGTTGCCTATCAGGTTGCAAAAGGTGCCAGCGTGTTGCGGCGCCAGCCGGCGCGGCCGCGCGCCGCTCAGGCCAGCCGCTGCGCCTGCAGCCAGCGCAGCGCGCCGTGCACGGCGCCGGGGGGTTGATGAAGTTGCGCGGCCAAGGTCTCCATGGACGGGTCCGGCGCCCCGCCGCGCAGCGCGTCGTGCAGCGCGGGCAAGTCCACGCCGTCGATGAAGCGCACGCCGCGCGGATGGCCCGGCGCCAGCACCACGCGGCGGCGGACGATGAAGCCGTTTTCGACCACGGGCCGCGCCGCTATGGCGGCGGCCTGCGGTTGGGCCACGGGCACCAGCGCCGCCGCGCCGGCCTGCAGGGCCTGCCAGAACGGCGCATGCGGCCAGCGCGTCTCGCCGGCGTAGTGGGCGCGCGCGGCCTGCAGCCGCTGGGCGAACACCTCCCGCGCCCGCGCCGCGTAGAACTCGCGCGCGGCCTGCGCGTCGGCCGGGCGCTCCAGCAGGGTGCGCAGCGTGGGCGCGGCGGCCAGGGCGCCGGAGACGGCCTCGAACATGCCGTGGCCGGAGAGCGGGTCGCTGCCGTAGGCCGCATCGCCCAGGCGCAGCCCGTCCTCCAGGCAGGTGCCGCCGCGCAGCACGGCCTGGATGCCGCGCACGGCGGTGCCGCCCGCGGGCTGCAGCGAGGGCCCAAGCAGCGCCGTGCACATCGGGAGCTGATGCATGCCGGCCGCATGCGCGGCGTCCACGTCGCCGCCGTGGGCCTTGAGCGTGTCCGGGTGCAGGACGAGCTGCACCTGCGCGGCCCCTGCCGCATCCAGCGTGCCCCAGGCCCACCCGTGCTCGAAGGACTCGGTGAAGGTCGTGCGCCGCCCGCGCCGCGCGCCGGTGAAGGCGCGGCACAGGGCCACCCGCGGCGCGGCGGCAGCCTGGTCCGCGGCCCACTTGGGCGCGCCGCGGCCGCGGCTTTCCACGACGAAGCCGGCGCGGGTGACGTGGGAGCCGCCCCTGGCGTCTTCCCAGTGGATGCGCCAGCCGCCTTCGCCCCGGTGCTCCACCTCGCGCACCAGCGCCGGCTGCAGGGCGACGCCGGCCCGGCGCGCGTCCTCCCACAGCGCCGCGTCCAGCGCCTGGCGTTCCACGACGAACTCGCCGTTCATCTCCACGGTGGTCCCGGCCCAGGCGGACACGCGCCGCCACGGCGCCTTCAGCAGCGACAAGGCCGTGCGGCAGCCGAGCTGCTCAAACCCCTGGGCGACACGCCAGGACAACCCTTCCGTGGCCGGCCTTGGGCGCGGGCGGCCCAGCACCAGCGGCTGCAGCCCGGCGCGCCGCAGCGCGATGGCCAGCGCCAGCGCAGCGGGGCCGGCGCCCAGGAGGGCGATGGGGGAGACGGTGGTGGTCGTCATTGCGGCTTCTTCCTTTTCCTGTCAGCCCTGAGGCGGCGGTGCAGCGCTGCCCAATTCGTCATGTCCGCGCGGACGAGCTGCTGTCCGGGGATTGCTCTGCGGAACTTGGCCTCCTGCCAGCAAAGGCACCGCGCCCCCTGCTTCGTCATTCCCGCGCAGGCGCACTGCTGTCCGGGGAAAACGTAACGGCCCGGCTGGCTGGCCGTACGAGGTGCTGGCCGCCAGCCCATACGCCGTCATCCCGGCGAAGGCCGGGATCCACGAACCCTGCAATGGCGCCTTGCGTGCCTTGGTACGGGCTCAAATGCCTTCACGCCAGCACTTCGGCTCGCGTGGATCCCGGCCTTCGCCGGGATGACGGCGTTTTTTCTACGGCCTGTCCCGCTGTTCAGCCCCTGTTACGTTTTCCCCGGACAGCACTGCGCCTGCGCGGGGATGACGAAGCTTTTCGCGCACGCCCAGCTCTGTGAATTCATGGCTCCCCGCCCGCGCGGGGATGACGCACTGGGGGGCCTGGCGCTTTCGCCCACGGCCAGCGACGGGAAGCTGCACGTGGTCGCGACGGCATCGCGCAAACCGAACCGTTTCGCCCTCCACCACGTCATGCCCGCGGAAGCGGGCATCCACGCCGGCCGGGGTGCTGGCGCGCCAATGTCGGCCCGGGGCGATGCCGTTCGAAGGCCATCCTCGGTGTTCGTGGATGCCCGCTTTCGCGCACTGCTGTCCGGGGAAAGCAGGTTTTCGTGCGCAGCTTGTGAGCCCAGGCGCTTCGCACCCCACTTCATCATTCCCGCGAAGGCGGGAATGACGGCTCGGGGGGTGCCGCAGATCAGTCTCCGGCTGGCGGCCATCAAATTCCCTCGGACAGCAATGCGCTTTCGCGCGCCCTTACGCACATCGCTTCTCCGGCCCAACCCAGGCCGCCATCAAGTACAGACGCGACCTCACATCCCCGGCCGCCACGCCCTGCCCAAGCAGCCCCGCGATCAGCCCGCTCATGCGCGCCGCCGCGATGCTCGCGCCGCCCCCGCGCGCGGCGTTGCCCGGCTCCAGCAGGGCGTGCGTGCCGAAATCCGTCCCCTCCAGCCCCAGCCACGACACCTCGCCCGGCCGGCAGCGCGCGTCGCCGGAGACGGCAATGCAGGAGGCCAGCGCCGCCGGATACACCACCCCGCCCCGCGACGGCGCCGCCGCCACCAGCAGCGCCCCCGCCGCCTGCGCCGCCTCGCACGCCGCCTCCAGCGCCGCGCTGCGCTCGCGCAATCCGAAACTCAGGTTGATCACGTCCACCCGCTGCGCCGCAAGCCAGCCAACGGCCTCCACCACCTCGCCCACCCCGGCCTCCAGCCCGCCGTGGAACACCTGGGCGCTGAGCAGCCGCGCCGACGGACAGCCCTCCAGCACCCGCCGCGCCACGTGGCTGCCGTGCGCCAGCGCGGCGCGGTTCACGGCTGCCCCGCCCCCGTCGCCAAAGCGCGCCGACACTTCCACCGAAGGCCACAGCGGCGCCGCCAGCGGCCCGTCCACGAGGCCCACGCGCACGGGCCTCATGCCGGCGCTCCCGCGCCCAGCTCCACGACCTGGTCGAACTCCCCTTCCAGTGCCGAGCGGTGCGACACCACCACCCGCGTGCACCCCGGCAGCAGCTCGGCGATGCGGCGCAGCGTGCGCCGCTCCAACGCCTCGTCCAGCGCGGAGGTGCCCTCGTCCACCACCAGCACCGCGGGCGCCATCAGCAGCGCCCGCGCCAGGGCCACGCGCTGGCGCTGCCCGCCGGAGAGCGTCGCGCCGCGCGGGCCCACCACCGTCTGCCAACCCTGATCGAGTTGCGGCAGGAACTCGGCGACGCCCGCCGCCTCGGCCGCGCGGTGAACCTCCTCGTCCGACGCCTGCGGCCGCCCGTAGCGGATGTTTTCACCCAGCGTCCCGGCAAACAGCACCGCCTCCTGCGACACCACCGCCACGCGGCGGCGCAGCGCGGCGCGGTCCAGGCGGCGCACATCCTGGCCATCCAGCAGGATGCGCCCCGCCGCCGGCTCGAAATGCCGGTGCAGCAAGTCCACCAGCGTGGATTTTCCGCAGCCCGACGCCCCGCGCAGCAGCACGGCTGTACCGGCCGGGATGCGGGCGCTGAACGCCACCAGCGCCGGGCGCGCGGCGCCGGGGTAAGTGAACGACAGGTTCTGGAACTCGACTTCACCCCGCGGCGCCACGGCCGGGCTGCCCGCCTCGCCCGGCGCCACCGCCGGCCGGCAGGCGGTCAGGTCCGTGACGCGCTCCAGCGCCACCTTGGCGCGCTGCCAGGAGAGCCACAGGCCCATGAGCGACTGCACCGGGGCGCTGGCCCGCTGCACGCAGGTCGCAAACGCCACCAGCATGCCCAGCGTCAGCGCCTCCCCCTTCAGCATCGCCAGGCTGCCGAACACGAAGATGGCCACCACGCCCAGCGACAGCAGCAGGTTGGGCAGCCCATTTGCCAACTGCCCAAGCAACTGCAGCGCGATGGACTCGCGCCGCAGCGCCGCATGCAAACCGGCCAGCCGCGCCGCCTCGCGCCCCTCGGCGCCATGCGTCTGTATGCAGCGCACGGCCGCGAGCTTCTCCACCAGGAAGGCCGACACCTCCACCCCCGCTTGCCGCGCGCGGCGCGTCAGCGCCTCCAGCCGCGGGCGCATCAGGCCGCTGGCCAGCGCATGCGCGCCCACCAGCAGCGCCAGCACCGCCACCAGCGGCGGGCTCCACAGGCCCAGCAGCAAGAGCGTGCCGGCCAGCATCAGCACGGCGTTCAGCGCGGACAGCACCGAATCCACCGCGAAGCGCTGCACTTCGCCCAAGTCGCCTTCCAGCCGTGCGAGCAAGTCGCCCTGGCGCACGCGGGCGTGGAAGGCGGGCGACAGCGTGAGCAGGTGCGCGAACAACGCTTCCTTCAAGCCGTGCAGCACCCGCAGGGAGGCCTGCGCGTAGAGGCGCCGGCACAGCACGCCCACCAGCAAGGCGCCCAGCGCCAGCGCGGCCATGGCGGCGCCCGCGCGGGCGATGGCACCGGGGTCGCGCGCCAGCACGCCGTCGTCGATGAGCGCCTTGGTCAGCAGCGGCTGCGCGAGGCCCGCCGCCACGGCGGCGATGGACAGCAGCAGCACGGCGATGAACCGCCAGGCCTGCCCGCGCAGCAGCGGCGCCATCCACCCGCGCAGCAGGCGCAGGCCCTGTGCGCGCGCGTCGTCCGTGGCGGCCGCGCCGGCCGGCGCGGGCCAGGCGACGGGAGGCAGGTGCAACTCAGGCGCGGCCATGGCGCGGCATCAGCGGCGCACCACGCGCAGGGAGGCGGCGGACTGGTCCGCGCTGCCGGGCATCTGCACGGCACCCAATTTCTTGAGCGTGCGGCTGTCGTAGAACGCCACCTCGCCCTGCGCGCCGCCCACGTACACCTCGCTGCCGTCGGAAGCCATGTTCACGCTGTAGAACGAGTGGTCCAGGTCCACGCGCTCGCTTTTTCCCGTGCGCAGGTCGGTGCGCGTGAGCTGGTTGAAGACGGTGAACACCTCGTCGCGGTTGGCCGGGTTGACCACCGACGAGAACAGCACCACCGACGCGTTCTCGAACTCCTTGAAGCGCACCTTGTCCGTGGCCAGGTCCAGCGTCCACAGGCCGGCCTTGACGGCCTCGGGGCTGTCGGCCTTCTTGTCCGTGCGCGGGACGAAGTAGGGCGACACGAACACCTGCGTCTGCTCGTGCTGCGGCCAGAAGTTGAGCGTGTCGGCCTGGCCGAAGTTGGCGCGCTTCCATGTGCGGAAGGGGTGCATGCCCTGCACGGCGCCGGTCTGCGGGTCCAGCTTGAGCATCTCCCAGCCGAAGGCGTAGAGCGTCTTGCCGTTGGGCGCCCACAGCAGGTTGCCCACGCGCCGCGGCGCGGGCAGCGTGCGCACGGGCAACGCGCCCACACCGGCCGAGGTGTCGAACACGGCGATGTGCGGTGCCTGCGCCTGGTATTCGCCGGGCAGGATCTCGTTGCGCACCACGTAGACGGCCAGCTCCTTGCCGTCCGGGCTCAAGTCCATGCCGTTGAAGGACTTGCCGCGCAGGCTCCCCGCCGACAGCTCGGCGCGAAAGACTTCCTTGCCGGTGTCGATGTCCAGCCCGGAGACGGTTTCCCAGTGGTTGTGCAGCACGTAGGCCACCTTGCCGTCCGGCGAGATGACGACGGCGCCCGGCCCGTGGCTCCTGGAGCCGTTGGGCAGCGGGTGGGCGTGCACCACCTTGCGCTCCTGCGCGTCGATGACCACCAGCGTGCCGGGCCGGCAGGCGGTGACGATGAAATCCTTGGCCGCAGCCGCCGCGGCCAGCGTGGCCAGCAGCGCCGCGGCGCCGGCACGCAGCGCCAGGCGGGTGGAACGGGAATGCTTCATCGGGTGTTGCTCCTGTGTTGGGTGCGCGCTCACTTGGGAAACACCGACTGCAGCTTGGCCCAGTCGAGCGTTGCGCTGTCCACCCCCTCGCTCCAGCTCCGGTAGCTGTTCATGCTGTCGGGCACCTGCGCCGGCCACCAGCAGGGGTCGGAGCAGCCGTAGAGGTCGGCCTCCATGGGCTGGCACAGGCCCGCGACGCCGCCAAAGGCGTCCAGCTCCCAGCCGGGGTCGAAGGTGGTGGTGCAGCCCACCACGGTGGTGGACAGCGCCACCACTTTTTGCACGCCCTCCTCGCCGGGGGCCTGGTCCATCTGGTGGGCTTTCTTGTTGAGGGGCTTGAGGCGGTTCACAGCTCGGTGCTCCTGTGGCTGACGTGGCGATGCAAGAAGGACGGGTTCTTTTCCAAAAGGTCCAGGTAGACCTCGATGCCGAAGTCCACCCACTCCCGCAGCAGCTCGCAGTAGTGGTAGACGGGCGAGTGCGGGTCGCTGAAGTGCGCGTAGGACTCGTGGTAGCAGCCTCCGGCGCAGAGGTTGCGGATGCGGCAGGTGGAGCAGCCGCGGCCGGAGCGGTCCATGGCGTCCTCGATGAAGCCGCCCAGCCGCGCCTTGTCTATGCCCTCGCGCACGTTGCCGAAGGTGGGCAGCTCCGAGCCGGTGAAGCGGTGGCAGAGGTTCAGCTCGCCCTGGTGGTCCACCGCCAGGAGGCCGACGCCCGCGCCGCAGGGCAGCGCCTTGCGCCGGCCCTCGTACAGGTCGCTCATGAGCTGGTGCATGTTGGAGAAGCCGATGTTCTCCCCGCGCAGCGCCGCGTCCCGGTAGGCGCGGCCCAAGCGCTTCATGGACTCGAACAGCGCGCGCAGCTCCGCGCCTTCGAGGTTGAAGGTGTCCACCGGGTTGCTGGTCACGGGCGCGAAGCCCACCTCGGCAAAGCCCAGCTCGTCCTTCAGGTGGCGGTGTATGGCCTCCACGTCGGTGAAGCCGGCCGTGAGCGTGACGCGCGCCCCCACCGGCTTGCTGCGGTAGCGCGAGAGCAGCAGCCGGGTCTTGGCCGCGACCACCTCGTACGTGCCCTGCCCGCCAATCGTCTTGCGCCGCCGGTCGTGCACGGCCTGCGGGCCGTCCATGCTGATGGAGATGCCGAAGCGGTGCTGGTCGAACCAGTCGATCAGCTCCTCGGTCAGCAGCGTGGCGTTGGTGGTGAGCGAGAGGTCCAGCGCCTTGCCCTCCTCCGCGCAGCGGCGCTCGGCGTAGGCCGTGGCGGCGCGGATCAGCGGCATGTTGCTCAGCGGCTCGCCGCCGAAGAAGACGATGCTCACGCGCTCGCGCTGGGCCCCCTCGCGCAGCAGCAGCTCTATGGCCTGCTCGGCGGTCTCCAGCGCCAGCTTCTGGCCCTTGGACGGCGTGGTGAGGTCTTCCTTGTAGCAATAGGTGCAGCTGAGGTTGCAGCCGGTGTTGACGTTGAGCACCAGGGTGCTGAGCGGAAACTCGGTCACCTTGACGCCGGGCCCGTGGTCCGGCGCGGCCGGGTCGGGGCGCAGCACGCCCAGGGCTCTTAAATCCTCGATGGCGCCGCTGAGCGAGGCGGGCGAGGCCTGGCCGTCGAAGCGCTGTCGCAGCTCGTCGGCCTGCACGGTGGAAAGGGGCCGGACGAAATCCAGCACGTCGGCGGTGACGGGGTCCAGGTCGAACAGGCCGGTGCTGGGGATGTGCAGCAGCACGCGGCGGTCGGCCAGCTTCAGGTCGTGGAAGCTGTGGGTGTCTACATGCAAGGGGGCCATGAAGGGTCTCCAGGCAAAGGGAAAGGGGTGGGCAGAGGCCATGCACGCCGGAAGCTGACACCTGGCCTCGTCATCCCGGCGCAGGCCGGGATCCACGAACACCGGGCGACATCCCGGCCCGCGTGGATGCCGGCCTTCGCCGGCATGACGGGGTGAGGTTGCAGCTGCGGGCAGCAGTCGCACTCAGCGGATGGGCGGGTCGTTCCAGCGCTGCACGCTCACGAAGAGCGGCACCGAGGCACTGAGTGAGCGGTTTCCGTCCATCACCTTGGCCGTGGCTTTCAATTCGCCCGCGTTGTTGGTGCCGAACTTGCGCTGGGGGTTGGGGCCGGCGTCCGCGGGCCAGAACAGGCCGTTGGGCTCCATGCGGCCCACGGCGAAGTCGGCGTCGCCCATCTCGGCCGCGGCGGGCGTGAGGTTGTCCAGCGACCACTGCGCAGGCAGCGCGCCCAGGCGGAGGTCGTCCTTGGTGCCGCGCTTGCCGTCCGGCCCCGCGGCGTAGGCGATGGCCTCCAACTGCGCCGGCAGCTTGGCGCGCGAGCCGCCGTTGCCGCCCAAGCGGGCAATGGGGTGCTCAGGCTCGACCTTCACGTAGTCCACCTGCCGGTAGACGGGCAGGCCCGCGGCGAGCTGGGCCCTGCCCACGCGCACGCTGCGCAGCCCGTCGCGGGCACCGGCGCGCACCGCGACTTTCACGACGACCTTGTCCGCGTCGCGCGACACCATTTCAAGGACGCGCAGGTCGGGGCCCAGCACCACGTCGCCGGCCAGGTTGGCGCCGTGGAGGGTGATGTTTTCCGTGCTGCCGGCGCGCAGCGCGGCGGGCACCACGGAGAGCACGGCGGACGGCGCCTGCGCGTCGGCCCGCACGGCCACGAGGTCGCCGCCCAGGCCGTCCTGGGCCACCAGGAACCAGCGTCCGCTCATGCGCCGCCCGCCGGGCTCGATGCTCATCACCTGCTGCACGGCCGTGCCGTCGGCCTGCTGCAGCGTGGCGCGCCACTCGTGCTTGCCGTAGACGATGCTGCGGCCCTGCGCCGACTCGCTGCGGCCGTCGGCCCAGCGCAGGGTGACGCTGAGCGCATAGCGGTCCTCGCCGTCGGCGCGGCGGATGTCGGCCTCGCCCTCGTAGGCGCCGTGACCCGGCCGGTAGCCGGCCAGGCGCCAGCGGCCGCTGGCGTCCGGCGCGGGGGTGGCCTGCCAGTCGCGCCAGGCGCCGGACTCATAGCCGTTGAGCCTGGCCAGGACCTGCACGACGTCCTTGGACGCGATGTCGAACCAATGGCGGTCGCGCCCGCCGGCCGAATATTCGATGGAGGGGAACTGGCCGACGTGGAAATTCACCAGGCGCCGCCAGTCGTCCTCGGTGCGGCGCTGCACGGCAATGCGCGCGGCCGAGTGGCAGCGCACGCACATCTCCGTCAGCAGTGGATGGCCCGGCTTTTCCAGGACATTGGGCTGCCGCTCCAGGATGTAGCGGTGATTTTGAGTTTCCGAAGGCGCCAGGCCGAAATGGTCAGACAGGTATTTGACGACCTGCTGCCGTTCTTCCGCCGTCAATTTCACGCCGTGGGCGTAATCCATGCGGACCACAGTCATGTCCCAGCCCTCGGGGGTTCTGCGGCCCTCGCTGATGCGAAACCAGCGCCCGTCGCCCTGGGCGGCGTGGCAACTCGCGCATTTGGCGTTGATCAATTCCTTGCCGGAGAGCACCGGCTCGGCCGCGAAAGAGGCCGATGTGCCGCTCAAACCCAGGAGGGTGGCGGCGGCCCAGGCAAGGGCATGGCATTTGAATGGGCGAATTCCAACTCTGGACATAAAGGCCTGCTGGGTTTGTTGAATCGGCTTTCCAGGCCACGGCAAGCCCAGGAATTCGTGCCGTTCACCATTTTCGTGAACCAGCTTTGGGCATGCACCGTGGCCGTGCAAGCACTTTACGAATTTCAGGCCTGACCCGTTATCGAGAAACGGCAAACCGGCCGGCGAGCTTTATCAAGAAACGGCAAAGCTGAATGAACCCGCCCTGAGGAAATCCCCCGTTGCCGCCAGGAAAAAGCCGCCTAACATGGCTGCAGGGTGGCGGCAATGGCACAGGCCTTGCGAGTTCCTGCCCATCCCCACAGAAGTACCTCCATGCTCAGCACCGTTTCACCATCGTGGCGCATGCCGGCCACGGCGCCCGCAGCGGCCATCAGTTCCACGGAAAGCGAAGATCCCCTGGTCCAGGCTTACAGCTTGAGCAAATGGTCACAGGAATATACGCAGCTCTCCAACGGCAAGTTCCTGGGCCGCACCGTGGATTTGTCGCTCGGCCCGGTTCAATTGCTGCGCGAAACCATGTCGCAGGCGGTGGACCAGAATTGCCAGCCGCTCACCGATTGTTATTCCATAGGCATTGCCGCGCACGCGGGCGGCACCTGGCAAAACCGGCCGCTGGAGGCAGATAAGCTGTTTCTCCTGCCCCGCGGCGAGGCGGCACGGCTGCGCACACCCCTGCAGTCGGACATATTGGTGGCTTTCATAGACCGCGCCGAAATGCAGCGCTCGGCCAGCCAGATCCTGGGCGTGGATGCGGACAAGTTATTCGAAGGCCAGCGGGTCAAGAAGGTGGACGAGGCGGCGGCACGGCGGTTTCGCGCGGGCCTGCATCAAATCATGCTGGCGGCCTTGGATGCGCCGGACGCCTTGAATTACGAGGCGGCCACGCGGCGCATGTCGGAGGCCATCACCGAAACCTGCCTGGACGTGCTGGGCAGCGCCTTTGAAAACCCGCGCGTGGAACGCGACGCCTTGCGCGTGCACCGTGCCATCGTCGAGCGGGCGCGTGAATTCATATTGGCCCATCGCGAAACGCCGCCCACGGTGACGGAGCTTTGTGCCTATTTGAATATGAGCCGCCGCGGCGTGCATTACGCCTTCATGCAGGTGCTGGACGTGAACCCCGTGACCTTCATCCGCAACGTGCGCCTGCACGCCGTGCGGCGCGCGCTGCTGCAGGGCGACGCGCCCTCGGTCTCCGCCGCGGCGCACCACTGGGGCTTCTGGCACCTGGGCATGTTCTCCTGCTATTACAAGGAATTGTTCGGGGAATTGCCGTCGGAGACGGCAAAGAAATCGCCGGGGTTGAAGAGGGTAAGGTGGTTGGTGAATGATTGAAATGAAATTTAGAAATTATTTTCCAACCGGCAGCCGGTAGCTAATATGCCGCACTTTCAGATTCGTCATTCCCGCGAAGGCGGGAATCCAGGCGGCCCCCAAACCAGCCGCAAGCGCAATAGCAGGCAAACCAACACCCAAACGCAGCCGGCCTGCCCAAACACTACGCTTTGACGCGGGGCCGCCTGGATTCCCGCCTTCGCGGGAATGACGAAGCAGTTATTAAAGCTTCTTCACTGACAGCCCGAGCTTTAAGCCCAATTCAAAACCCCTTGCTCACACTCGCCACCCACCGCGTCCCCGCCACCTTTTCCCCTCGCCCGTCCGCATCAAAAAACGTCCACAGCGGCACTCCACTTTTCTCGGCCTTGGCGTTGTTGCGGCTGGCGGCCAGTGAAAACTGCCAGGACTCCAGCGTATAAGTCAGCCCGGCCCGCACATCGGTGAAACTGTAGTCGCCCAGATGGCGTACATTTTGCCGCCCGGCGTGCAAATTCAAATTCCATCCCGGCGCCAGCTCCGGATTCCAGTTCACCTCGAAATACATCGTCCCGCGCGTGGACTGCTCCTCGCCAGTATTCGGGTTGATCGCCAGCCCCGCGAAATGCTTGCTCACCGCCACCCAGCCGGCAACGTTGAAGGCGTCTTTTGAAAGCACCAGCTTGGCCTCGCCGGAATCGTATTTGATGCGGCGATTGTCCACGCTGTAGTAGGCACCGGGATACCAGTAGGCATAAACGCCGGTGTCCAGCCCGTAGCCGTTGCCCAGGTCCTTGCGCCAGCCGCCATACAAATCGATTTCCGAACCGGAACCGTTGTTGTAGGCCGCGTGCGACACGCCCGAGCCCCAGAGGCCGGCATAAAATCCGCTGGCGTGGGCGGTTTCCACGGCGGCCTGCACCGTGGGTTTACCTTGCGTCAGGGTGATGCCCCGAAAAAGATATTGTGAAACCAGCGAAGCGTTGCCGGTGACGGTCCACGGCGGGTTTCCAGCCGATGCCGCGGCATCCTGGGCCTGCGCGGCGGAAACCATAGACAGAGAAACCAACGCCCACGCGGCGGCTTGCTTGACGGAATTTGTCATGTGATTTTTCCCCAAGGATGGAAGCGCCCGGCCTTCCCGTGCCTGCGCTCTGGAATGGCTCCCTGCATGCCGGACCGGGCCGATGCTCATCCGGCTGGAAATGGGAGCTTCAGGGGAATATAGGAAAGGATAAAGAAATGGCCTGTCAAGAAACGGCAAGGATTAAAGGCCGGGTTATCAAGAAACGGCCAAGAAGGCTGCCGAAGACGGGTCTCCTACAAACAAACTCAGCGCCCGGGAGGCGCCACCGCCAGCGGCAGGCACACCTTGAACGTGCTGCCCCGCCCCGGCGTGCTTTCCAGCCGCACCGTGCCGCCCATCATCGTCACCAGCCGCTGGACGATGGACAGGCCCAGGCCCGTGCCGCCGAAGCGCCGCGTGATGGACCCGTCGGCCTGGGTGAAGGGCTCGAAGATGCGCTGCTGCTGCGCGGGGGCGATGCCCATGCCGGTGTCCGTCACGTCCACGCACAGCACCGACGCGCCCGTGGCTCCCGGGTGCGGCGCGCTCCAGCGCGCGCACAGCGTCACCTGCCCGTGCGCAGTGAACTTCACCGCGTTGGCCAGCAGGTTGAGCAGCACCTGGCGCAGCCGCAGCGGGTCGCCCACCAGGCGCGCCGGCAGCTCGGCGCCGAAGTCGGCCTGCAAGGCCAAACCCTTGGCGTCGGCCTGCGGGCGCACCAGGTCCAGCACGGTGGCCAGCAGCGGCGCCAGCTCGAAGACGACCGCCTCCAGCGCCATTTCGCCGGCCTCGATGCGCGAGAGGTCCAGCACGTCGCTCACCAGCGCCAGCAACTGCTGGCCGGCGTCGTGGATGTGGGAGACGAAGCGCGCCGCGTCCGCCGGCAGCGTGGTGCGCCGGCGCAGCAGCTCGCTCAGGCCGATCACGGCGTTCAGCGGCGTGCGCAGCTCGTGGCTCATGTGCGCCAGGAAGGCGCTCTTGGCGCGGTTGGCCGCCTCGGCCTGCCGCGTGCGCTCGCGCAGCTGCTCCTCCAGCGCCTTGCGCTCGGAGAGGTCCGTCACCACGGCCAAAAAGCCGCTGGGCTCGCCCTGCGCGCTGCGCAGCAGGCTGATGCTCACCAGGCCGGCCACGCGCGAGCCGTCGGCGCGCACGTAGGTCCATTCGCTGCGCCGGCTGCTGTCGTGGTCCGCGGGCAGGGCCGCCAGCGTGGAACGCGCCGCGGTGGCCAGCCACAGCGGCAGTTGGCCGCAGTTCTCCAGCACCTCGCGCGGATAGTGGTGGAGCTGGGCCAGCATTTCGGCGTGGTCGCGGAAATCCAGCTCCAGCCGGCCCAGGGCGCGGGCGGCGGGAATGCGCAGCATGGCCTCCGCGGCCGGGTTGAAGGTGGTGATGCGCCCGGCCAGGTCGGTGGCGATGATGGCGCTGCCCGCACTGGCCAGGATGGCCTGCTCCCGCTCGGCCAGCCGCTGCAGCTCGGCCGTGCGCTGGCGCACCTGGCGCTCCAGCGTGGCGTTGAGCTCGGCCAGCGCGGCTTCCGCCTCCTTGCGCCCGGTGATGTCCAGCGAGGAGCCGATGATGCCGATGACGTGCCCGCGGGCGTCGCGGAACGGCGCCTTGGTGGACAGCCACACGGCCGGCGTGCCGTCGGCGCGGCTGACCGCCTCCTCCACCTGCTCGGCCACGCCGCTGTCCATGATGCGGCGGTCGTTGGCCATGACGGCCCGCGCCTGGGCCGGGTCGTCCAGGCACTCCAGGTCGGTCTTGCCCAGGTAGTGCTGCGGCGGCTGGCCCAGCAGCTCGGTCACGCCGCGGTTGGCCACCAGCAGGCGGCCCTGGGCGTCCTTGGCGTAGGCCACGCCGGGCACGGCGTCGGCAAAGGCGCGCAGCAGGTCCAGGGCCTGGTCGCGCTCGGCCTCCAGGGCGCGGCGGCGCTCCGCGTCCAGCAGCACGCCGGGGAAACGCAGCGGCGTGCCGTCGGCGGCGAGGTCCACGCGGCCGTTGGCCTGTATCCAGCGGTAGATGCCGTCGTGCCCGCGCACGCGGTATTCGTGGCTGTAGGGGCCGCCGCGGGCGATGGCGTCGGCCATGGCGGCGCGCAGGCCCTCCAGGTCGTCGGGGTGGACGCTGGCCATGACCTGCTCCGGCAACAGCCCCGTGCGGCCCAGCGCCGGGTCCAGGCCGAAGCTCAGGGCGAAGCGCTCGTCCACCGTGACGGTGTCGGTGGGCAGGTCCCACAGCCAGGTGCCGATGATGGCGCCCGCGGCCAGGGCGAGCTGCACGCGTTCGGCGTCCACGCGCGCCTCCTCGATGCTGCGCGCCAGCGCGGCCTGGTCGCGGCGCGCGGCGGTGACGTCGGTGACGGCGTCGGCCACCGCCACGCCGCGCCCGCGCGCGTCGCGGCGCAGCACCTTGCGGGTGGCCACCACGATCTCGCGCCCGTCGCGCGTGGTGTGGCGCACGTCGCCCGTCCACTCGCCCTCGCGCTCCAGCGTGGCCTCGATGTGGGCCAGCGGCACGGGGAACACGGCGTGCAGCAATTCGTGCGCGTTGCGGCCCACGGCCTCGTCCGGGGCCCAACCGTAGAGACGCTCGCAGCCGCGGGACCAGTAGAGGATGGTGCCATCGGGGGCGCGGACGAAGACCGAGGCCAGGTCCAGCGTGGCGGTGAGCTCGCCCAAGGCCGAGCCAACCCGAGCCGGCAGGCCCGGGGCCTCGACGGGGCCGGCAGCTCCGGCCGCTTCGCCTGCGGCAGCAAGAAGCACGCGCTGGGCCCCCAGCCTGACGTCATCCATGTTGGTGCACTTCCTCCGTCCGACGCCGGCGCCCGCGCGTTGCGCTGCGCCTGAGCCCCACGCTGCGGGCAAACCCCAGGCCCGCCCCTGGCTCGCCCAGGCCTGCACGTGCGCGCCGGCCCGGCAGGGTGGCCGTCCACCAGGGCGCACGCGCTACGCTCGCGCCCCCGACTTTGCTGGACGGACACCCGTGAAAATCGATTTCGACGGCGTGCAGGCCTTCGTCGCCATCGCCGAGCTGGGCGGTTTCAACAAAGCCGCGCGCGAGCTGCACATCACGCAGACGGCGCTGACGCGGCGGCTGCAAAAGCTCGAAGCCTACCTGGGCCTGCGGCTGCTGGACCGCACCACGCGCCGCGTGGAGCTCACCGCCGTGGGCCGCGACTTCCTGCCGCAGGCGCGCGCCATCGTCCAGGACATGACGGCCGCCGTGGAGCGGCTCAAGGACATGTCGCAGCACGCGCGCGGCAATGTCACCCTGGCCTGCATCCCCTCCATGAGCGCGCACCTGCTGCCCGCGGTCATGCGCAGCTATGCGCAGTCCCATCCCGACAACCGCGTGCGGCTGCTGGACGGCGACTCCAACGAGGTGCGCGCCGCCGTGCTCAACGGCCTGGCCGAGCTGGGCATCGCCGTGTTGGGCGAAAAGCACCCGGAGCTGCAGGAGACGGTGCTGTTCTCCGACCCGCTGGCCTTCATCTGCCGCGAGCCCCACCCGCTGCAGGAGCGCAAGAGCGTGACGTGGGCCGACATGCGCGGCGCGGAATTGATCGGCGTGAGCAGCGCCACGGCCACGCGCGTGTTCATGGACTACCAGCTCGCCAAGCGCGGCATACGGCTGCACGGCAACTACGAGGTGCAGCACCACGCCACGGCCATCAACCTGGTGGCCGCGGGCGTGGGCAGCGCCATCCTGCCCTCCTCCACCTTCCGCGAGGGCGACCGGCCGGGGCTGCGCAAGATCGCCCTCACCGACCCGCCCGTGCGCCGCAAGGTGGTGCTGCTGCGCCTCAAGCGCAGCAGCCTCTCGCCGGCGGCGCAGGCCTTCCACGACTTGTTGAAGGCCACGCCGCTGCAGCCCTGAGGATGGCGTCAAGGCACCGCCCGCTCACGCCGCATCGGCGCCGTCCTGCGCCGCCGCCAGCGGCAGGCGCACCTTGAACGTGCTGCCCCGCCCCGGCGTGCTTTCCAGCCGCACCGTGCCGCCCATCATCTTCACCAGCCGCTGGACGATGGACAGGCCCAGGCCCGTGCCGCCGAAGCGCCGCGTGATGGAGGCGTCGGCCTGGGTGAAGGGCTCGAAGATGCGCTGCTGCTCGGCCAGGGCGATGCCCATGCCGGTGTCCACCACGTCCAGCCACAGCATCGACGCGCCGGTGCTCCCCGGGCCCGGCTCGCTCCAGTGCGCGTGCAGCGTCACCCGCCCCTGCGCGGTGAACTTCACCGCGTTGGACAGCAGGTTGAGCAGCACCTGGCGCAGCCGCAGCGGGTCGCCCACCACCGTGGCGGGCAGCTCGGGGGCGACATCGGCGTGCAGGATCAAACCCTTGGTGTCGGCCTGGGGGCGCACCAGGTCCAGCGCGGTGGCCAGCAGCGCCGGCAGGTTGAACGGCACGGACTCCAGCGCCATTTCGCCGGCCTCGATGCGCGAGAGGTCCAGCACGTCGCTCACCAGCGCCAGCAACTGCTGGCCGGCGTCGTGGATGTGAGAGACGAAGCGCGCCGCGTCCGCCGGCAGCGTGGTGCGCTGGCGCAGCAGCTCGCTCAGGCCGATCACGGCGTTCAGCGGCGTGCGCAGCTCGTGGCTCATGTGCGCCAGGAAGGCGCTCTTGGCGCGGTTGGCCGCCTCGGCCTGCCGCGTGCGCTCGCGCAGCTGCTCCTCCAGCGCCTTGCGCTCGGAGAGGTCGGCCATCACGGACAGGAAGCCGCTGGGCTCGCCCTGGGTGTTGCGCAGCAGGCTGATGCTCATCAGGCAGACCACGCGCGTGCCGTCGGCGCGCACGTAGGTCCATTCGCTGCGCTGGCCGCCTTCGAGCTCCGCGGGCATGACCGACAGCGTGGAGCGCGCCGCGGTGGACAGCCACAGCGGCAGGTGGCCGCAGTGCTCCAGCACCTCGCGCGGGTAGCGGTGGAGCTGCGCCAGCAGCTCGGCGTGGTCGCGGAAATCCAGCTCCAGCCGGCCCAGGGCGTGGGTGGCGGGCATGCGCAGCAGGGCCTCCGCGGCCGGGTTGATGGAGGTGATGCGCCCGGACAGGTCGGTGGCGATGATGGCGCTGCCCGCGATGGCCAGCAGCGCCTGTTCGCGCTCGGCCAGATGCTGCAGCTCGGTCGTGCGCTGGTGCACCTGCTGCTCCAGCGTGGCGATGAGCTCGGCCAGCGCGGCCTTGGCCTGGCGCGCGTCGGTGACGTCGGTCACGGCCTCGGCCACGGCCGTGACCCGGCCGCCGTCGTCGCGGCGCAGCAGCTTGCGCACGGCCACGACGATCTCGTGCCCGTCGCGCGTGGTGTTGCGCACGTCGCCGCTCCACTCGCCGTCGCGCTCCAGCGCGGCCCTGATCTCGGCCTGGGGCACGGGGAACTCGGTGTGCAGCAGCTCGTGCGCCTTGCGGCCTATGGCCTCCTGCGACGACCAGCCGTACAGGCGCTCACAGCCGCGCGACCAGTGAAGGACGGTGCCGTCCGGCCCCCGGACGAACACGGAGGCCAGGTCCAGCGCGGCGATGAGCTCGGCCGGGGGCCAGGCGTCATCCATGCGGCAACTCTCCCGGGGCAGCACGCCGCGCGCCCCGCTCATGAAAACCTGCGGCGTCACGGAGCCAGGGCAAGCCCTGCTCCCTGCGCCGCACTCCTCCACCGGCGCCGCTGCCGTCACATTCGAAATCACTGGGCGCCATGCCCATGGCCGTGGTGCCGGACAGCGCGGCCATGGGGCCGGCGGCCTGTTTGCGCGAGGGCCGCAGCCGCTGCCTGCCCGATTTCTCGCCCAAGGCTTGAAAAAAACAAATTCATCGAGAACACCGGATCGGCAGGAAAAAATCAATAGGAAAGCTGGGCCGCGCCACGCGCACACGGCGCGGGCTTGCATCATCGGTCAACTGAAAATTTCCGCCGTGACATTTTCCCGGAATCAAAGCCGCGTCGAATATCAGAAATACTGAGAGACACCGAAGGACATATTCCCGCGACGGCGCTCTGCCGTCCGGGGAAAACACAGAACGACGCCACAACCGTCAGCTCGGGCGCCTGGCCCTCTACATCGTCATGCCCGCGAAAGCGGGCATCCACGAACACCGAGGTATGGCCTTCGAACGGCATCGTCCAGGGCCAGCGTTGGTGTGCCGGCATCCCGGCAGGCGTGGATGCCCGCTTTCGCGGGCATGACGGATGAGGGTGCGAAACGCCTGGGCTCACGGGACGCCAACGGCCGGTTTCCCCGGACAGCAGTGCGCGAAGGCGGGAATCCAGGCGGACCCGCGTCAGAACGGAGAAGCACCGCAGGAAAAGCGCGGTTTTCGACCTTGTGACGCCGCCCGCCCGCAGCGCCACTGATGCTCAGGTCGCAACAATCGCGCCCTGTTTTGCATTTCCCAAAACAATCGCGCCACCGAACAATTCGCCCAACTGATTTACGAGGCGGATTGCATGAACACAGACGTGCTGGTCATCGGCGGCGGCAACGCCGCCTTGTGCGCGGCCCTGATGGCCGCGGAAGGCGGCGCGAGCGTGCTGCTGCTGGAGGCCTCGCCGCGGGCCTGGCGCGGCGGCAACTCGGCCCACACCCGCAACCTGCGCTGCATGCACGACGCGCCGCAGGACGTGCTGGTGGACGCCTACCCCGAGGAGGAGTTCTGGCAGGACCTGCTCAAGGTCACCGGCGGGCGCACCAACGAAAAGCTCGCCCGGCTCACCATCCGCTCCTCCTCCACCTGCCGCGACTGGATGCGCAGCCACGGCGTGCACTTCCAGCCGCCCCTCTCCGGCGCGCTGCACGTGGCGCGCACCAACGCCTTCTTCATGGGCGGGGGCAAGGCGCTGGTCAACGCCTACTACCGCAGCGCCGAGCGCCTGGGCGTGCGCGTGCGCTACGAGGCGCCGGTGAATCGCCTGGAGATCGACGCCCAGGGCCGCTTCGCCGCTGCCTGGGTGGGCAGCGAGCGCATCACGGCCAAGGCCTGCGTGCTGGCCGCCGGGGGCTTCGAGTCCAACCGCGAGTGGCTGCGCGAGGCCTGGGGCGTCAACGAGCGCGGCGAGTGGCCGGCCGACAATTTCCTCATCCGCGGCACGCGCTTCAACCAGGGCGTGCTGCTGCGCCACCTGCTGGAAGACCACGGCGCCGACCGCATCGGCGACCCCACCCAGGCGCACATGGTGGCCATAGACGCGCGCGCCCCGCTGTACGACGGCGGCATCTGCACGCGCATCGACTGCGTGTCGCTGGGCGTGGTGGTCAACCGCGAGGGCCGGCGCTTCTACGACGAGGGCGAAGACTTCTGGCCCAAGCGCTACGCCATCTGGGGCCGGCTGGTGGCGCAGCAGCCCGGGCAGATCGCCTGGTCCGTCATCGACGCCAAGGCCATAGGCCGCTTCATGCCGCCGGTGTTCCCGGGCGTCGTGGCCAACAGCCTGCCGGAGCTGGCCGCCAAGCTGGGCCTGGACGTGAACGCCTTCATGGGCACGCTGCAGGACTACAACGCCGCCTGCCGGCCCGGCAGCTTCGACCACACCCGCCTGGACGACTGCCGCACCGAGGGCGTCTCCCCGCCCAAGACCCACTGGGCCCGCCCCATCGACACCGGCCCCTTCTACGCCTACGCCGTGCGCCCGGGCGTCACGTTCACGTACCTGGGCCTGCACACCGACGAGACGGCCGCCGTGCGCTTCGGCAACGTGCCCAGCGACAACCTCTTCGTCGCGGGCGAAATGATGGCCGGCAACGTGCTGGGCCAGGGCTACACCGCCGGCGTGGGCATGTCCATCGGCACGGCCTTCGGCCGCATCGCCGGCACCCACGCGGCACGCGCGGCCCAGGCCGCCGGCAACACCCAACGGAAGGAACACCATGCAGTCGCTTGAGGCACTGACCCGCGACGCCCGCGCGCTGGCCGAGGGCGAGATCGTCATCACCGCCGCCGAGTCCGAGGTGGCGCGGCAGATGACGGTGTGCAACGCCTGCCGCTACTGCGAGGGCTTTTGCGCCGTCTTCCCCGCCATGACGCGGCGGCTGGAGTTCGGCAAGGCCGACATCCATTTCCTGGCCAACCTCTGCCACAACTGCGGCGCCTGCCTGCACGCCTGCCAGTACGCGCCGCCGCACGAGTTCGCCATCAACGTGCCGCAGGCCATGGCCCAGGTGCGCGGACAGACCTATGCCGACTACGCCTGGCCCCCGGCCCTGGGCGCGCTCTACAAGCGCAACGGCCTGGCGCTGGCCCTGGCGCTGGTGCTGGCCTTCTCGGCCTTCCTCGCCCTGGCGCTTGGGCTCAAGGGCACGCTGTGGGGGCCGGCGGCGGGCGGCAGCTTCTACGAGCTGTTCCCGCACGGGCTGATGGTGAGCCTCTTCGCCCCCGTGTTCGCCTTCGTGGCGCTGGCGCTGGCGCTGGGCGTGCGCCGCTTCTGGCGCGACGTGACGCCGGCCACCAGCGGCCAGCCGGCCAGCGCGCCCGCCCTCAGCGAGGCCACGCACGACGCGCTGACCCTGCGCTACCTGGACGGCGGCCACGGCCAGGGCTGCAGCAACGAGGACGACGCCTACACCCTCTCGCGCCGCCGCTTCCACCACTTCACCTTCTACGGCTTCATGCTGTGCTTCGCCGCCACCAGCGTGGCGACGGTCTATCACTACGCCTTCGGCTGGGCCGCGCCCTACGACCTGCCTTCGCTGCCCAAGCTGCTGGGCGTGCTGGGCGGCGTGAGCCTGTGCGTGGGCACGGCCGGCTTGGGCTGGCTGCGCCTGCGCCGCCACCCGGCGCACGGCGACGCCGCGCAAAAGCCCATGGACCTGGGCTTCATCGCCTTGCTGTTCCTCACCGCCGCCAGCGGCCTGGCCCTGTGGCTGTCGCGCGGCACCCCGGCGCTGGTGCTGCTGCTGTGCCTGCACCTGGGCGCGGTGCTGGCGCTGTTCGCCACGCTGCCCTACGGCAAGTTCGCCCACGGCATCTACCGCACGGCCTCGCTGCTGCGCCATGCGGTGGAGAAGCGCCAGCCCAACCCCATTGGCCTGGGCGCGGACTGAAGTCCACCACGCCGGCCCGCGCCACCCGCGCGGGCCGGCTTTGATGTGCGCTGCGCATCAAGCCATGAAAACAATGCAATTCACGGATCAATGGCCGCTTTCTAGTATGGGCTTGAAGCAGACCCAAGAGATCAACAAACCGCTGACTGGAGACACCGCATGAACAAACGCCAACTGCTGCGCACGGCCGGCACCTGTGCCCTCGCCACCCTGAGCGCCAGCGCCTGGAGCACGGCCCAGGCGCAGGACTTCCCGCCCAAGAAGAACGTGACCATGCTGGTCGGCTTCGCCGCGGGCGGCGCGGCGGACACGGCGGCGCGCATCATCAGCAAGAAGCTCGGCGAGAACATCGGGGTGCCGGTGGTCATAGACAACAAGCCCGGCGCGGGCGGCAACATCGCGCACCAGTTCGCGGCGCAGGGGCCCAGCGACGGCAGCGTGATCCTGTTCGGCTCGGTCGGCCCGCTGACCATCGCGCCGCACCTGATGAAGCTGCCCTACGACCCGTTCAAGGACCTCGCGCCCATCACCATGGGCGTGAATTTCCCCAATGTCCTGGTGGTGCATTCGGGCCTGGGCATCAAGACTTTTGCGGATTTCGTTGCCTACGCAAAGAAGAACCCGGGCAAGCTGGACTACGCCTCCACGGGCCCCGGCTCGGCCTCGCACCTGGGCGGCGAGCTGCTGGACGACATGGCCAAGATCGAAACCACGCACATCCCGTACAAGGGCGGCGCGCCGGCGCTGCAGGACTTGCTCGGCGGGCGCGTGTCCGCCTACTACTCGACGCTGTCCACGGCGCAGCCGCACATCGAAAGCGGCAAGCTCATCCCGCTGGCGAGCACGGGGCCGCAGCGGCTGCCGGCGCTGCCCAAGGTGCCCACCATCGCCGAGTCCGGCTACCCGGGCTACAGCGCCACCAACTGGTACGCCTTCGTGGCGTCCTCCAAGGTGCCCAAGCCGGTGCTGGACCGCTGGAACGTGGAGCTCAACAAGGTGCTCAAGGACCCCGGCGTGGTGAAGGAGCTGGACCACCACGGCCTCACGCCGCAGCCCGGCACGCGCGATGAGCTGGCCAAGACCATGGAGCGCGAGCACGCGCTGTGGGGGCGCGTGATACGGGATCGCAAGATCACCATCCAATGAGCGAACGGGGCGTCCCTGCCGCCACCGAGACCGCCACCACGGCGGGTGCCGCACCGCGCGGCCTGCTGGAGCTGTTCTGGGCCTTCTCCTGGATGTCGCTGCAAGGCTTCGGCGGCGTGATGGCCGTGGTGCAGCGCGAGCTGGTGGAAAAGCGCGGCTGGCTCAGCAACGACGCTTTCATCGAGGACTGGGCCGTGGCCCAGGTCATGCCGGGCCCCAACGTGTGCAACCTGGCGCTGATGTTCGGCGACCGGCACTTCGGCTGGCGCGGCGCCGTCACGGCCCTGGGCGGGCTGCTGGTGCTGCCGCTGGCGCTGCTGATCGCGCTGGCCACGCTCTACGGCAGCCTTTCCGGCCACGCCGAGGCGGCGGGCGCGCTGCGCGGCATGGGCGCGGTGGCGGCAGGGCTGATCGCCGGCACGAGTCTCAAGTTGCTGGCCGGGCTGCGGCGCCATCCGCTGGGTTTCACGTTGGTGCTGGCCTTCGCCGCCGCGGCCTTTGCCGCGCTGGCGCTGCTGCGCTGGCCGCTGTTCGTGATCGTGCTGGGCTTGGGTGGCGCCGCCTGGTGCCTGACCTGGCGGCGGCTGCTCAAGGAAGCGTGACATGAGCGCGCTGGACTGGCTGCACCTGCTGCTGCATCAGCTCTCGATTTCGCTGCTGGCCGTGGGCGGCGCGGTGACGCTGGCCCCGCAGCTGCACCGCTACCTGGTGGACGGCCAGGCCTGGCTGAGCGACGCGCAGTTCAGTGCCGCCATCACGCTGGCGCAGGCGGCGCCCGGCCCCAACGTGCTGTTCGTGGCGCTGCTGGGCTGGCAACTGGGCTTGAACGCCGCCGGCCCAAACGCGGGCACCGTGTGGAGCGTGGCGCTGGCGCTGCTGGGCGTGGCGGTGTGCACCCTGGGCATGCTGGCGCCCAGCTCGCTGCTGACGCTCTGGGCCGCGCGGCTGGGCCACAAGCACCGCGAGCGGCCGGTGGTGCGTGCCTTCCGCCAGGGCATGGGGCCCATCGTGGTGGGGGTGCTGCTGTCCACGGCCTGGCTGCTGGGCCGTGCCGGCGGCGACTGGCACGCCGACTGGCGGCTGTGGCTGCTGGGCGCCGTGGTCACGCTGCTGGTGTGGCGCACGCGGGTGCACCTGCTGTGGCTGTTGGGCGCGGGAGCGGTGTTGGGCGCGCTAGGCCTGGTCTGAAGCGCCGGCCGTGGGCTCGAAAGCCTTGCGGCTGAGCCGCACCTGCTCGCACAGCAGCGCCGCCGTGGGCGACAGCGGCCGCCCGCGCCGCGTGACCAGCCCCACCACGCGGCTGACCACCGGATCGACCAGCGGCACGCGGCACAGCGCCTCGTGGCGCGGCGGCACCGACAGGCGCGGCAGCGCGGCCAAACCCAGCCCGGCGGCCACCAGCCCAAGCGCGCCGGCCACGTGCTCCGTCTCGTAGAACCACAGCGGGCGCTGCGCCAGCGGGGCCAGGGCCTGGTCCACCAGCAGCCGGTTGGCGCTCTGGCGCGAAACGGCCACCATCTTCTGACCCGCCAGCTCCACCCAGGCCACGTGCCCGCGGCCGGCCAGCGCGTGGCCCTGGGGCATGACCAGCACGTAGTCGTCGCGGCCCAGCATGTCGAACTCCACGTCCGGCTCCTGCGCCCCCGTGAAATTCAGGCCGAAGTCCGCCTCGCCGCTGACCACAGCGGCCAGCACGCGGTGGGCACTGTCGTCAATGATGCGCACGCGCACGTTGGGCTGCTGCTGCGCAAAGCGCTGCAGGATGCCCGGCAGCACGTGCTGCGCCACCGAGGGCACGCAGGCCACCGTCACCTGCCCGCGCCGCGCCTGCGCGCTGTCCGACAGGCGCGCCACGGCGTCCTCCAGGTCTTCCAGCGTCTGCCGCGCCCGCTCCAGGAAGTGCCGCCCGCCCTCGGTCAGGTCCACCTGCCGCGTGGTGCGCTCCAGCAGCCGCAGGCCCAGGGCGGTTTCCAGCTTGTCGATGCGGCGGCTGAGCGCCGGCTGCGAGATGCACAGGTGCTCGGCCGCCAGCCGGAAATTGCAGCGGTCGGCCACGGCCACGAAAGCCTGCAGCTCTTCCAGGGCGAAATTGATGCGTGACATGCATGGAATCATAAAAACAATGCAATTCACAGATCAATGGGTGATTCCTACCATTCATCCATCAATCAAGACCGGAGACAAAAGCGATGTCCACGACGAATTCCCTGCCGCGCCGTGCCGCGCTGGCCGCATTGGTTGCCTGCGCATTCACCGGCGTGGCCGGCCAGGCCCAGGCGCAGGCCTGGCCGACGAAGCCGATCCGCTTCGTGGTGCCCTTCGGCCCGGGCGGTGCCAACGACATCGTGGCGCGCGCGGTGGCCGAAGGCGCTTCCAAGCAGTTGGGCCAGACCATCATCATCGAGAACAAGCCCGGCGCCGGCTCGCTGCTGGGCTCGGACATCGTGGCCAAGTCCGCGCCGGACGGCTACACCTTCCTGGCGCCCGCGGCCGGCGTGATCACCAACGCGATGATCAAGTCGCGCATGCCCTACAAGGAGGACGACCTCGTCCCCGTGGTCATGATGGCCGTGAGCCCCTCGGTGATCGTGGTGCCGGCCGATTCGCCCATCAAGGACCTGAAGGGCCTGATCGCCGCCTCCAAAGCCGGCCAGGGCCTGAACTTCGCGACCGCCGGCACGGGCAGCACGCCGCACTTCGTGGCGGAGATGCTCAACCTCAAGGCCGGCGCCAAGATGCAGATCGTTCCCTACAAGAGCGGCTCCGAGGGCATGGCCGCCGTGGTGGGCAAGCAGGTGGACGTGACCTCCGAAGGCAGCCCCGTGGTGATGCCGCAGATCAAGGGCAACAAGCTCAAGCCCATCGCCTCGACCTGGAACCGCCGCATCGCCGCGCTGCCTGACCTGCCCACCGCCGAAGAGCAAGGCTTCAAGGACCTCGTGATCGGCCACTGGTCGGGCGTGTTCGCCCCCAAGGGCACGCCGGACGCCATCCTGGACAAGATGAACGCGGCGGTGAACGCGGCGCTTAAATCGCCTGAGCTGCGGGCCAAGCTGATCCCCATGGCCATCGACCCGCAAGGCGGCTCGCGCGAGGACTTCAAGAAGTTCCTGGCGACGGAGAAGGCGCGGCTGGCGCCCATCGCCAAGGCGGCGCAGATGAAGGAAGACTGAGGCGGCCCTTGACGCCGGCCGCAAGCGGGTCGGCCCCGCCCTCTACTTCGTCATCCCCGCGCAGGCGGGGACCCAGGCGGTCCCACGCCGGAACGTAAGCCGTCCTGCAGGCACGACGGCGTCGGTTCTCCCGCGCCCCTGCTCGCGGCCGGCTTGGGGACCGCCTGGATTCCCGCCTTCGCGGGAATGACGACCGTTTTTCTTGCCGCCTACCCCATAGCGCACGCAACAAGCTGCTCTCGCAGCAACAACACCACAACACCCGGAGACAAGTCCATGAACACCCTTTTCAAAGCATCCCGCCGCGCCTTCCTCGTCGCCGGTCTCGCGCTGGGCGTGGCCGCCTCGGCCATGGCCGGCGAGATCCGCGTGGTCAGCTCCGGCGGCTTCACGGCCGCGTACAAGGAACTGGTGCCGCTGTTCGAGGCCGCCACGGGCCACAAGGTCATCACGGCCTACGGCGCCTCCATGGGCAACGCACAGGACTCCATCCCCAGCCGCCTGGCGCGCGGCGAGCAGTTCGACATCGTCATCCTGGCCGACGGCGCGCTGGACGCGCTAGCCAAGGAAGGCAAGGTCGTTCCCAACACCCGCGTGGACCTGGGCCGCTCGCTCATCGGCCTGTCGGTGCGCAAGGGCCTGCCCAAGCCGGACATCTCCACGGTCGATGCGCTGAAGAAGACGGTGCTGGAAGCCAAGTCCATCGCCTACTCCGCCAGCGCCAGCGGCACCTATCTCTCCAACGAGCTGTTCCCCAAGCTGGGCGTGTGGGACCAGATCAAGGACAAGTCCAAGAAGATCATGAGCGAGCGCGTGGGCACGGTGCTCACGCGCGGCGAGGCCGACGTGGGCTTCCAGCAGGTGAGCGAGCTGCTGCCCTTCAAGGACATCGAGTTCGTCGGCCCGCTGCCTGAAGAGGTGCAGCAAAAGGTGTTCTTCTCCGCCGGCCTGGCCGTGGGCAGCAAGGAGCCTGAGCTGGCCAAGCAACTCGTGAAGTTCCTGGCCTCGCCGGCGGCGGCGCCCATCATCAAGGCGACCGGCCTGGACCCCGTGGCGAAGTGAGGCGCTGAGCGCAACGCCATCACGAGAACAGCCATCACCGGGGACAATTGATGAACAAGAAAACGAAAGCGGCATGGGGCCTGGCGCTGGGCGCCGCGAGCATGGGCGGCGCTTGGGCGCAAAGCGGCGTGACGCTCAGCGGCATTGCCGACTCGGCCGTGCGCCACGTGCGCAACGAGGATCTGGGCGGCGTCACCTCGCTGGTCAGCGGCTCCAACGCCACCAGCCGCTTCATCTTCCGCGGCACCGAGGACTTGGGCGGCGGCCTGAGCGCCGGCTTCCACCTGGAAAGCGGCGTGGCGCTGGACACCGGTGCCAACACCACCGCCAACACCCTGTTCGACCGGCGCGCAACGCTGAGCCTGGCCAGCAAGCAGGCCGGCGAGCTGCGCCTGGGCCGCGACTACGTGCCCAGCTACACCAACTGGGTGCGCTTCGACCCGTTCAGCCACGTGGGGGTGGCGGCCTCGGCCAACTTCGTGTCCGCCACGCCGGTCGGCCCCATCAAGTCGTCCTTCGGCGCCTCGCCCAACACGACCACGCGCACCAGCAACGCCGTGCAGTGGCTGATGCCTGCCGGCTGGGGGGGCCTGGAAGGCGGCCTGATGTGGGCGTCGGACGAAAACGGCACCGCCGCCAATGGCCAGCACAAGGTCAAGGGCGCGCGGCTGGGCTATGCGGCCGGGCCGCTGGTGGTCTCAGGCGCCCTCACCCGCACCGAGAACAACCTCACCACCGCGGGCCACTTCGACGACCGCGTGATCGCCGCGCTCTACGACTTCGGCATGGTGCGCGTGTCGCTGGCCCTGCGCCGCTTCGAGCAGGCCGACGCCCGCCAGAACAACGTGCTGCTGGGCGCCTGGATTCCGGTGGGCAACGGCGAAATCAAGGCCTCGCTGCAGCGCGTGAGCTTCTCCGGCAGCGTGGGCGCCGCGTCGCTGGACGACAACCACGCCCGCCAGCTCGGCCTGGGCTACGTGCACAACCTCTCCAAGCGCACGGCGCTGTACGGCACGCTCTCGCACATCTCCAACAGCGGCGCGCTGGCCTACGCCATTTCCGGCGGCGCCAGCGGCTTGGCAGCGGGCGGCTCCTCGCGCGGCGTGGAATTCGGCATGCGCCACAATTTCTGACGGGCAACCAGGGCGGGCTTGAAAATGCAACCCGAAACCGCGTCCAAGCCCGCTCAATATCAAAACACCGGCCGCCACCAGCGCTTGCCAAATTGCTCCCAAGGCGCCCAAACAGGGCGCCTTTTTCATGGACGGCCGGATTCATATTTGGTAGCAATTCAGCCCCGCACCGGGTACTAACCCTAGGCAAGCTGACAGCAGACTGACAGCGCCCGCCGGAATACTTAAGTAAACGCACTGCAGTTCCCGGCGCGGTGCGAGATTCCAGATTCCAGATTCCGATTCGCGCTTTTGCGAGCGGGATGGCCAGGTATTGAACAGTTATTGACCAAGTATTGGTTTCAATATCCTGCCGCCGTGAACACCTGATTTTCGTGACTTTCAAAAACCTGTGCGGCATTGGTTGCCGTGCTGCCTTGCCTCACCCTTTGAAGGAGATTTCATGCAAATCACCGGCATGCTTTACGGCGCGCAGTTATTGCGCCACGTCGATTTTCCGGCCGCGGAGGTTCTAGGCCCCGACGCCTCGGAAGATGAGATCCAGGCCCTCATCCGCCGCCACGGCCAGGTGTTCATCAAGCCGCTGTTCAAGGGCGGCGTGGGCAAGAAGGGCAAGTCCGGCCTCATCGGCCGCGCCACCGACCTGCGTACCGCGCTGGCCGAGAAGGAACGCCTGTACTTCGCCGAGCACCGCCACGGCAACGCCACGGCCAAGGCCAACGGCGTGACCTTCGAGGGCGGCGTGCCCGCCGAGCACGAGGTGTACTTCGCCATCACCGACGACACCCGCTACCGCGCCCCGACCATGACGCTCACGCACCGCGGCGGCGTGGACATCGAGGAGCTGGACAAGAGCGAGATCGCCACCGTGCCCTTCGACGCGCTCACGGGCCTCAAGGCCTTCGTGGTCGCCAACGCGCTCACGGACATCGGCGCGCCGAAGGAGATCATCTCCCCGCTGGTGCAGCACCTGCCCAAGCTGTGGGAGCTGATGCACCACTACGGCATGACGACGCTGGAGCTCAACCCGATCCGCATGCGCGTGGACGGCAGCGGCAAGCTCACGCCCGTGGCCTGCGACTTCAAGTGCGGTTTCGACCGCGACGACCCGCGCGTGGCGCGCCTGAACCTGCCGCAGCACCTGTTCGCCGCGGACGTGGGCGCCTTCGAGCAGGAAGTCAACGAGCTGCGCACGCACCAGGGCCAGTCGGACGTGTTCGTGATCAACGAGCGCGGCACCATCCTGGCGCCCACCTTCGGCGGCGGCGCCAACTCGCTGGTGACCGAAGTGCTGGGCGAGGCGGCGAGCATCTCGTCGGACTTCGGCGGCAACCCGCCCTACGAGAAGATGAAGCAGGTGGCCAGGATCTGCTACCGGCACTTCCTGGCGCAGTCCAACGTGCTGTTCATCATCGGCGGCAAGTCCAACAACACCGACATCCACGAGACGCTGCGCGCCATGGGCGACGCACTGCGCGAGCACTTCGCCACCCACGGCCCCACGCCGCTGTACGTGGTGGTGGGCCGCGGCGGCCCCAACCTCGTGCGCGGCTTCGGAGCCCTGGCCGACACCTGCGAGGCGCTGGGCCTGCCCTACCGCTTCTTCGGCTTCGACAGCGCGATCTCCGAGGTCGTGAACTACGCCAAGCGCATGGACGACTGGATGAAGGCCGGCGGCCGCGCCGCCATCGCTGCCCAACTGGGCCTCAAGAACGCCGCCTAAAGAGATCCAGGAGACACGACCATGCATGCACGAGGCATTTCCAGCTTCCCCTACTACGTAGGCATCAACTCCCTGGCCGACGTGGCCACGCGCGGCGACCGCGTGTGCGTCTTGAACATCCTGGGCGGCGAGTCGCGCCAGGTCACGCCCACCAGCCACGCCTTCTCCGGCGCCAACGTGGTGTTCGGCACCTCGCCCGGGCGCGGCGGGCAGGTGCTCAAGACCGCCGCGGGCAACATCCCCGTCTTCAACAACGTGCGCGAGGGCCTCAACGCGGGCTTGGAGTTCAACACCGGCGTGGTCTACCTGCCGCCCTCGGGCGTGCGCGACGGCGTGGCCGAGCTCATCCGCGTCAATCCGGGGCTGCGCAAGATCGTGATCGTCACGGAGAAGATTGCCGTGCACGACGCGCGCGAGATACGCGCCATGGCCCAGCAGGCGGGCGTGGACATCATCGGCGGCAACTGCCTGGGCGTGGCCGACTCCTGGAACCGCGTGCGCATCGGCGGCGCGCTGGGCGGCGATTTGCCCGAGGACTCGCTGCTGCAGGGCTCGGTGGCCATCTTCTCCAACTCCGGCGGCTTCACCACCACCATCGCCCAGTACCTGGCCAGCGAGGGCTGGGGCACGACCACCCTCGTGTCGTCGGGCAAGGACGTCTACATCCACTACGCGGCGCGCGACTTCGCGCACGCCTTCCGCAACGACGGCCGCTCGCGCGCCGCGGTGCTCTACGCCGAGCCCGGCGGCTACTACGAGCACGCCCTGGACTTCGGCAAGCCCGTGGTGGCCTGCGTGGTCGGACGCTGGAAGTCCAAGCTCACGCGCGCCGTGGGCCACGCCGGCGCCATGGCCGGCTCCGGCGACAGCGCGCAGGACAAGGAGCGCTGGTTCATGGAGTCGCTGGGCGTGGACGCGCTGTTCACGCCGGAGAACCCGGTGGTGTCGCGCAAGGGCGCGGTGGTCACCAACATCGCCCACATCCCGGCGGCGCTCACGGCCGTGATGGCACTCAGCGGCGCCAAGCCCGACTTCCCGCCGCGCGGCAGCCTGAGCCTGAAGCCTTGGATGGCCAACGACCAGGGCCTGAAGCTGCCGGCCGAGCTGGCGCTGCCGCCCGTGCCTGCGCCGGAACCCTACGCGGCGCAGATCGAGGCGCTGAGCCGCCAGGTGGGCGCGGTCGTGGCGCGGCAGAACATGAAGGACAAGTCCGGCGCCTCGCAGATGGACCCGGCCACGCAGGTGACCTCGGTGCACGGACACCCGGTGCTGGAGCTGGCGCTGCAGCCGCTGCAGGCCGTGTTCGCGCTGCCGCTGGTGCACGAGGTGGCGGGGCCCAACGAGCGCGCGCTGCTGGACATCGCCGTGGCCGCCGAGGTCAACCTGGTGGGCGACCCGGTATTGATTGCCGCGCAGGCCGCGCGCGACGCGGGCAACGCGCCCAACGCCATCATGGCCACGGCGGCGGCCATCGTCGGCCCCAAGCGCGTGGAGCGCGCCCTGGCCTGCACGCGCACGCTCATCGAGCTGTTCCTGGGCTCGGGCCTGAAGGACGGCAGCCAGGAAGGTTTTGACTGCTCGCGCCTCAAGCTGGACGAAGCCCAGCGTGCCCTGTTCACGCAGCGCGCGGATGAGGCCAAGGACACGCACCCCAAGGCCATGCTGCAGGCCGTGCGCAAGCGCAAGGTGAAGTCCGTCTTCCTGGACTTCCTGCTGGCGCAGGACATCGCGTTGTCGCGCGACGCCATCCTGGCCGCCATCTCCGTGACCATTGCCTGGGGCCCGCTGCTGCGCAAGCGCATCAGCCGCCTCACGGCCGAGACGCTGCCGTGGTACTTGCGGCTTTACGGCGTGATGGTGGGCTCCACCATTCCGGCCGAGAAGCACCAGTGGGGGTCGCTGGCGGGCATCTCGCAGGCCGAGCGCTACGGCAGCTGGACCATGGCCGACCTGTGCGCCCTGGCCATCAGCGGGCGCAAGCCCACGGCCGAGCAGGCGCTGCCGCTGCAGATGCTCATTGGCCTGCTGGTGTCCAACGGCCCGGGCTCCATCTCGGCGCAGGGTGCCAAGGGCGCGGTGTCGGCCGACGGCCCGCAGACGCCCCAGCGCGTGCAGATCAACAAGGCCATGGTCGGCTTCCTCACCCACACCGGCTACAGCCACGGCGGCAACGGCTTCGAGGGCATGGCCTTCCTGCTGGAGCAGTTCAAGGGCTGCAAGCTGAAGGACCCGTCCGATCCCAACCACGGGCTGGATTTGAAAGCCATGGCCACCGCGTTCGCCAAGGCCTACAAGGTGGAGAAGCGCGCGGCCAAGGAGGCGGGGCAGGAGCTGCGCGCCCTGCCCGGCGTGCACCACCCGGTGTTCAAGGGCAAGCCGGTGAACGTCGATCCGCGCGAGCGCTTCATCGCGCAGTACATGCAGGAGCACGGCCGCTACAACGTCTTCCACGCCTTCTACCGCGAGCTGGCGCAGGCGCTGTACGACGTGGGCGCCACGCCCTACGTGTTCTGCGTGAACGTGGACGCCGTGATTGCCGCGCTGCTGCTGGGGATGCTGTGGAGCGATTACCAGGCCGGGACGCTGAGCGTGCGCGACCTGGAGAACGCGGCGTTCACCGTGTTTTTGTACGGGCGGATGATTGGGGCGGCTGCGGAGATTGATGACCATCTGAACCGCGGGAGGAATATGGATACGCGGACGCCGGAGGCGGCTTGCGGGCATGTGTTGTGAGGGGCGGAGCCGTGATGGCCCCGTGGTGAGCACCATTCCACGCTGCCGGCCAAGTCATAGCCTTGGCCGGCGGTGATCGATCCATTGCCGTGCCTGGCGCGGCAGCAGTGGCGCGGCCCGGCATGGGCCGCGTTGCCATTTCACGGGTGCGCGGCGATACCGCGGCAATCAAATTCCAGCTCTTTCACGCGCAATCTCGGGCCCGCGGGCAGACGGCGTTGCCCCGCCCTGTTTCTGCGCAGCGGCTCAAACCTGTCGCCCTAGGTGGAGCCAAGGAAAGGATTCCGTGATTTTTTCCGCGTCGATTTTCTTGGCATGGCGCTTTTCAAGGAAAAGAATGACGTACTGACTGGTGGCGTAGCCGTGGGTCCGTACGCAGGCCGGGCGGTGCGGGCTGATTTTCGTCAAGCCCGAGGCCTGGATTTACTTATTCAGTGGTGAACTTGGCGATGGAGAAATTCTATGGTTCGGCGACGTTCATGGCACCAGCAATGGCCATCCGGTGCTTTTTTTAGACGGCCTATCGCACTCCTGGCAGACCCGGGATGAAGAACGAATCGGCTAACTCGTCGAGACAATGCGGTCAGAGGATGATTACGGCTTGAAGTTGCTTAGGCCGCATCGGCGTTTTGTTATTAAGCGGGTCAATTAACGTTAGGCGCGTCAAAGGAACTGCAGCGCGGTATTCTCGGGGGCGGCGCGCGTGACATATCGCTCACGGCAGGTTGCCCGGCTGGCATTTCTCACAGGCGGCGCTACGAAAATCAGCGCAGGGCCGGGTGGCCTCTTCGGTCGGCTTAGACTAGGCGGCCAAATTTTTACTGGGCTGCTCTCAACCCGACTTTGCAGCGGACCAGCAAAAGCTGCGCTTTTCCCGGCCGCTGAAATCTAGCGTTGACCATAACACGACTTTTACATGCTATCCATCCGACTATCGTTCTTTCTCTTGGCATCCATCTCTGTTCCTGGTGTTGGTTTCTGCAAGAATCACTGTGATGCGGGAAACATCGGGAGTTTACTATGCAGCGATGCCACTATTATGAAGTTGGATGCTGATTTGAATTTTGCTTGGAAAAATCTTCCTTGCTCGAAACAACAAAAAACAGAATTTTTGAAAGAGCAAAAGTTTTGGCTTCGGGAGAGAAACAACTGCAGAAACGAAATCAACATTCGCACCTGCCTTATAGATAAATACCAGAGTCGAATCTTTTTTTTGAACTCTCTGCAGTCCTGCGACAGCGTTTCCAGATCGTACAAATATGGCTTTACCGATTCATGGTATGTTATCAAGCATACTGACCTTTACTTGGGATCGACTGTAGTTATTGCAGGATCGGCTGCGCCAGATTCTTGCACTTCCGGCACCATTCCTGCCACTGGAATACTCAAGGCAATGCGCCGTAACGAGCAAGATATTAGGATAATTTTCAAGAGCCTATCTTCAGAACAACGCAAATTTCTTTGCACCTCCGAGCCCTTCTCTCATTACGAGGGCATGATTAAGCGAAACGCCAAAGGCGTATATTTATATTTAAACAATTTGCTTGGCGAGCCTCTTTAATAAACATGAACTATCGCTTTTTCCATCTCGAAACTGCGTCGAAGCATTTAGGAGAATGGCACGCGTGACATATCAATTAAAGACAGCTACTCGATCGACATTTCGTACAGACGACACCAAAAATCGGCGCAAAAATGAGCCATCTTTTCAACCTCCTCAATCTCCAGTGTCGAATATCTTTCGAACCAATGCCACCCCACTTACCAGCGGATCAAAATAATCTACACCTTTCCCGACCGCTGAATTCGCACATTACCCTTCAAAACACCCCAAAGCAACTCAAATAAAACTCGACCATACCATGGCCTACGCGCCCGATGTTGCGGATTCTCTAACCTTCTTTGAAAAGGCATTCGGACTTTCGAGAAAATTTCTCCACGAGAGCGGTACTTATGGAGAGCTGGATACCGGAGAAACCACTTTATCTTTTGCAGCGCATGAATTGGATGACATGAATTTCCCTGAAGGCCATGTGCAGGCGCACAGCTCGCCGCAGCCGCTCGGGTTCGAAATTGCCTTCGTCACTATAGATGTGCATCTTGCCCACAGCAAGGCCGTAGCCGCGGGCGCAAGAAAAATATCCGCACCCATCACGAAACCTTGGGGACAAGTGATGTCTTATGTGCGCTGCCCTGACGGAATACTGGTTGAACTGTGTACTCCGGTCGAAGCGTAATGCCAACAATAAAACTTGGGCGTCTTTCTTTGTCGGCGGCCTTTTAGGCAGCACTGGCATTTACACCGCTTCGCCAATTCCGCAAAAATTAATTCTTGAATAACGTGTATGCTGCAGTGCAGCCTGATCTTCGACTGAAACCGGACCGTGTGAAGTCATGAACAACAAATCCATTCCTCAACTGCCTGCGATCTCGATGGAGCGGACCAGCGATTTTTACAAGCGCCTCGGATTCAGCGTGAAACCTGTGTCGCCTGGAGGCGACTACGCCATCGCTGACCGAGGCACGCTGGAAATTCATTTCTTTCTTCACCAGGCCCTCGTTCCTTCCGAATCAGCCTTTGGATGCTATTTCAGAGTGACCGATGCGGACTTGCTTTACTCAGAGTTTCATTTGCTCGGCTTGCCCTCCAAAGGCATACCTCGTATCACAGCCATCGAAGACAAGCCCTGGGGTATGCGCGAATTCGCAATCGTTGATGAGAACGGATCTCTTATTCGAATTGGACATGAAATTTAAAGCTGCCCAATCGGCCACTCCCGGCCAATGAAATTGAGGCCAGCGCACGCCGAGGCCGCCTGCGCCCACGTGCTGTGAGCGGCGGTGGCCTGAGCGTCACCCCACGCTGCAAGCCGAATCACACCCCTGCCCCGCCGCAATCCACCGCTGGGCCCAGCGCGCCAGCAGCGGCGCAGCCCAACTCAGGCCGCGCGGCAGAAAGTCGGCCGGCTGCGCCACCAGGCCGCAGCGGTAAAGCGAACCCGTATCGCTCCACTGCAACGCCACGCACCGCCCCTGCCGCCTACGGCTCACCAGCACCCCCAACGGACAAGCCTCCACCGCACAGCACACGCCGCAGCCGTTGCAGGGTGCGCCCAGGGCGGGTTTCGGCGGCGCCTCGGCGTGGAGGTGAATGACGGTAGAGCTGCCGGAACTGCGCATGGGGCGCATGGTCGGCCCAACCCGGGCGAGCTGATCGGCTGAAAAGCGACCCATCGCGGCCAAGGCGCCCGCTGACGTGCCGCTACCATGCCGCCCGCCACACGAAACATGCAGTCGCCGGCCCCCGGTGCACGCAAGGAGCAGCACAGCATGCACGCCGCCCACGGCCCTCGCCGGCCCAACGCGCCCAAGCCTTCTCAAACAGCAGCCCGCTGCCGGAGCCGCGCATGAGCGACCAACACCGCCCGCTGAACACCGTGCAGCCCGACTTGGCCCCGCCCCGTGCGGGCTGGGACCGGCATGAGCTGGCCCAATTGCTGACGCCGGAGCCCGGCGCCGATGGCGTGCTCGCCAACGACCGCGTCGCCACCAACGTCAACGGCGCCATCTTCGGCGGCCAGCTCATAGGCCAAGCCCTCATGGCCGCCGCTCACGGGCTTGGGCGCGCCATGGCGGCGCACAGCCTGCATCTGAATTTCCTCGCGCCCGGCTTGGCTGATCAACCGCTGCAGTTCGACGTGCGCCGGCTGCTGTCCGGCCTCAACTTCATCACCCAGCACGTCATCGGCCGCCAGGGCGAGCGGCTGGTGTTCAGCGCCAACGTCAGCTTCCATCGCGGCGAGCCGGGGCCGGTGACCGGCTCCACCCTGCCGGACGGCGTGCCGCCGCCTGAAGATTTACCGTCGCTGCGCGAGGCCGTGCAGCACCTGGCCGACCGGCTGGACCCGGCCGCCCGCGAGCGCATGGGCGGCTCGCGCTCGCTGGAGATGCGCCCGCTGGACGCCGAGCACTTCCTGCTGCACCGCGAGCCCAGCGGCACGCTGCGCTACTGGATTCGCGCCAGCGACGAATTGGGCGACGCGCCCAACCTGCACCGCGCCGCGCTGGGCTACCTGTCGGACTACTGGTTCCCCATGGTGGCGCTGGCGCCGCTGCTGGACGCGCGCACCGGCACGGGCCTGTACGTGGCCAGCCTCAACCACGCGCTGTGGTTCCACGCCCCCGTACGCGCCGACGAGTGGCTGCTGGTGGAAGCGCAGGCCGCCGCCAACGCCAGCGCGCGCGGGCTCACGCAGGGCAAGGTGTGGAACCGGGAAGGCACGCTGGTGGCCAGCGTGGCGCAGGAAAGCCTGTTCCGCGGCTGGGTGCCGGGCGAGGACGGCGCGTTCACCGCGCCCTACAGCCAGCGCAAGGCCGGCGACGGGGCACTGGCAGTGCGGGCGGCGAAGAAAGCCTGACCCGCGCACGGACCCGCCGGGGGGCCGATTCGGCCAGGACGTCAGAACCGGTGGCGCAGGCCCACGGACACGCTGGTGGCCGAGTCGCGGGTGCCCATGAAGCGCGGCAGCGGGTAGGCGCCGCTCAGGCGGTTGTTGTCCACCTCGGCGTAGAGGTCCGTGCGCTTGGAGAACAGGTAGTCCAGGCCCACGTAACCCATCTTGCGCTTGCCCGCGTTCACGTCGCTCTGGCGGTCCTGCGCGTAGTTGGCGGTCAGCACCAGGGTCGGCGTGAGGTTGTAGTTGGCGCCAATGCTGACCACGTCGTTTTCCTGCTGCGGGCCGGTGCCGCGGTCGTTGCGCTTCATGTAGCCCAGGAAAGCCTTGAAATCCTTGGTGAAGAGCCAACTGCCGCCCAGGCCGGCAATGCCGCGCGTGACGGTGTCGCCCGCGTTGTTCACCTCCTGGTAGTAGGCGGTCAGGTCCAACGGTCCGGCGGTGTAGCTCGCGCCCACGCCGCGCCCGCGGCCGTTGCCCTCGTTGAAGGTGTAGCTGGCGTAAACGCCCACCGGGCCGAACTGCTTGTAGTAGCGGGCCATGTTGTCCTGGCGCGCCACATGGTGGGTGCTGAACATGGAGATGGCATCCAGGTTCGGGTTGGGCTGCGGCTGGAAGCGGCCCGACAGCGGGTGCGCCAGCGTGTACTGGCGGCCCAGCGTCACCAGGCCCAGCGGCGTGTCCAGGCCCACGGAAGCCTCGCGGCCGAACAGGCGCCCGCCCGCCGCGGCCGAGTTGCCGTTGCCGGCGCTGGAGCTGGCGTTGCCCAGGGCGCCGCTGGAGGGATCGAAGCCGTTTTCCAGCGTGAACACGGCCTTCATGCCGCCGCCCAAGTCCTCGCTGCCGCGCAGGCCGAAGCGGCTGCCGACGTAGACGCCATCGTTGAGCGAGGTTACCGACTGGCCGTCCGGGCCGGCGTTGTCGGCGCGGCGCACGCTGGCATCGACGATGCCGTAGACCGTGACGTTGGTTTGGGCCAACGCCAGCGCGGGCAGGCCCAGCAGCATGGTGGTGGCCAGCGTGGCGCGGGCGTGATGTCGAATGGACATGGGTCTCCTTTGGGCTTGTGGTGCAGGCGCCATGAAAACCGTTGATAGAAAAACCATCAGCGGAGTTTTCGGCTTGGTGAAGGGATTCAGGCAGTCTTTTGACGCCGGCCGGCGAGCGCGGGCACCGCAACGGGTGTGAGCTTCAATCACCGGCTGCGCGCAAGTATTTGCGCGTGAGGTCTGCACGTCCATTTGATAATTCCTGCCGACCCATTCATGGAGCTTTTGGTATGGACCTGCGTGACCTGCGCTACTTCGAGACGATTGCCGAGCTGCAGCACATAGGCCGCGCGGCACAGCGTCTGCACCGCACGCAGCCCGCGCTCACGAGCTGCGTGCGGCGGCTGGAAGAGGCGTGCGGCGCGCCACTGTTCGAGAAGTCGGGGCGCGGCATTCGGCTCACGCCGGCCGGGGTGGTGCTGCAGAAGTGGGCGCAGCGCATGCGCTTCGACGTGGAGGACGCCAAGCGCGAGATCGGCGACATCGGCCGGGGCCTGTCCGGCCACGTGCGCGTGGGCGTGGTGCCCACGGCGGCGCAGTTCCTGCTGCCGGCGGTGACGCGGCAACTGCTGGCCGAGGCACCGGCCGTGACCCTGAAAACCGTGGTGGCGCTGGTGGACGCGCTCAAGCCGCAGCTCAAGGCCGGCGAAATCGACCTGATGGTGGCGACGGAAACGCCGGCCGAGGCGGGCTTCGTGTCCAGGCCGCTGGCCGAGGACAACATCGTGGTGGCCGCCAGCGCCGACCACCCGGTGTTCAAGGCGCCGGTGACGATGGCCGGCCTCAGCGCTTACCAGTGGGTGCTGCAGCCGCCGGGCGCGCCCACGCGCGACTGGCTGGACAGCGCTTTTGATCGCGCGCGGCTGCCGCGGCCGGTGGTGCAGGTGGAAAGCACCATGCTGTTCATGCTGCCGCCGCTGATCGCGCAAACGGGGCTGCTGAGCTTCGTGTCGCGCCACCACGTCGGCGAAGGCACGCCGCTGCGGGAAGTGGTGCTCAAGGAGACGACCATGCGGCGGCGCCTGAGCGTCACTTACAGGGCCGACAGCTACCTGCTGCCGGCGGCGCAGCGGCTCATCGAGCTGTTCGCGGGCGTCCAGGACGGCCAGGCCGACGCAAAGGGACGCGCACGGCGCACGGCGGCTTCGTCACAACCGCACGCGCGCAAGAAGGCCGCGGCGCCTTGAGGCGGCGTGCGCTGCCGCGCCTGCCTGCGGACGGGTGCCGTGCCGGCCGGGGGGATAGTGAGCAGCAGCCCGCCGGAGGCCTGCCCGCAGCGCCCCCCAAGTCGTCATTCCCGCGAAGGCGGGAATCCAGGCGGCCCCACGTCAGAACGCAGAGATAAAGGAGGAAGGCTGTGGTGCTGGACCTTGGGTCGCCGGCTCACGAGCTGCAGGCCGACTTGGGGACCGCCTGGATTCCCGCCTTCGCGGGAATGACGAAGTAGAGGGCGAAACCTCTTGACTGACGGGATGCCAAGTCCTGCATGGCTCTTCTTGGACAGCAGTGCAGACGGGCGTAAACGTGTGCGGCCCGGAAGCCGTTCACTTCAGGCCGTAAAGCGCCTTGGGGTTGTCGTGCAGCACCCGGCGGCGGTCGGCCGTGTTGGGGGTCCAGTCCAACAGGCACTGCCACAGGTCCCCGGTATGCACCACGGCGCCATGCGAGCGCGTGTGCGGCCAGTCCGAGCCCCATACCAGCCGCTGGGCGTTGGCGGCCAGCAGCCGCCGGTGCACGGCGCCCGCATCGTCCCAGCCGGGCTGCTGCGAAATGTTGGCCGCGCCCGAGAGCTTGACCCACAGCCAGCCCTCGTCCATCAGGGCGCACAGGGCGTGCATGCCGGCGTGCTGCACGCCCAGCGCCGCCGGGGTGCGGCCCATGTGGTCCAGCACCACCGGCACGCCCGCGGCGCGCAGCGCGGGCGCGATGTCGGCCAGCAGCCGGCTGTCCGTGAGCAGTTGCAGGTGCAACCCATGTGCCCGCAAGCGGGGGGCCAGCGGCGCCAGCGCGTCGGCCAGCATCACGAAGCCGCCCATGCGCCTGGGGTCGTCCAACTCGAAATGCGCCATGCGAACGCCGCGCACGCCGGCTTGGACCAATGCGGCCAACTCGGCGTCGCCCACGTCCGCGCCCACCGCCGCGATGCCCACCACGTCGCCGCCGCCCTCGGCCAGGGCGCGCAGCAGCACGCGGTTGTCCGTGCCGTAGAAGCTGGGCTGCACCACGACACCGCGCGTCACGCCCAAGGGGCCCAGCGTCTGGCGCCAGCGCTCCAGCGGGGCTTCGGCCGCGGTGTAGCTGCGGCCCAGGTGCTGGGGAAAGGCTTCTTGCGGCGCGATGACGTGGAAGTGCGCGTCCACGGCGGCAAAGGGCATGGCGTTGTGCGGCATGGCGGTGTCAGTCCAGCGTGATGTTGGCCTGGCGGACGATGCGGGCCGTGCGCGCCACTTCCGTACGTATGAACTCCGCGTACTGCTCGCGCGTGCCCGGCCGCGCTTGGGCGCCCAGCTTGGCGAACTGATCCTGCACCGCAGGCTGCTGCAGCACCTCGTTGAGCAGCGCGTTGAGCTGCGCCGCGACGTCCGGCACCACCCCGGCGGGCATGACCAGGCCCAGCGTGGTGCTGGCGTCGAAGCCCGGCACGCCGGACTCCGCCAGCGTCGGCACTGCGGGCAGCAGCGGCGAGCGCTTGGCGGTGGTCACGGCCAGCGGGCGCAGCTTGCCGGCCTGCAGCAGCGGCAACAGCGAGGAGAGCTGGTCGATGTGCAAATCCACGTGGCCACCGGCCACATCGGTGTTGGCCGGGGAGCTGCCCTTGTAGGGCACGTGGATGAACTTGATGCCCGCCGCCTCCTGCAACAGCTCGCCCACGATGTGGTTGCCGCTGCCGCTGCCCGCGGAAGCCATGGTCAGCGGCGCCTTGCGCGACTTGGCCAAGTCGATCAGCTCCCGCACGTCACGCACCGGCGAGGACGGGCCGACCACCAGCACCATGGGCACGCTGGCCACCAGGCCTATGGGCGTGAAGCTGCGCACCGGGTCGTAGGGCAGCTTGGGGTACAGCGCCGGGGCCGCGAGGTGGTTGACGGGCGAGGCGATGCCCAGCACGCAGCCGTCCGGCGCGGACTTGGCCACGGCGTCCAGGCCCAGCGTGCCGCCGGCGCCAGCCCGGTTGTCGATGATCACCGGCTGCCCAAGCCGCTTGCCGAGCTCCGGTTGCAGGATGCGCGCGCTCAGGTCCACGTTGCCGCCGGGCGGAAACGGCACCACCAGTTTCACAGGCTTGCCTGCGCAGAGTTGCGGCTGTGCCTGCGCGCCCAGCGCCAGGCAGCCCAGCAAGGCCGCGGCCAGCCGGCGCAGGCCGGCACGTTGAAGCAATCTCATGGCTTGTCTCCGAGTATGTTTTCAAGCGGGCGGCTTCATGCGGCTGCCTCGCCTGCAGGGCCTGCGTCAGGCGGCGGGCGTGGCGCGCGGCGGCTGCGCGGGCCGGGCGCAAGGCAAGCCGGGCGTGTCCATGCGCGCCATGAGAATGGAGCCGGACACCGACTCCGTGCAGTACAGCGTGCGCCTGTCCTCGCCGCCGAAGGCCAGGTTCGTGAGCGACGCGCCCGCGGGGCTGCGGATCACCTGCACGGGCTCGGCACGGTGGTTGAGCACCCAACAGTAGCCCAGGCCAGGGTTGGCGACGAAGAGGCGCCCCGCCTCGTCCATGGCCAGGCCGTCCGGGCCGCTTGGGCCGTAGGACGTGAAGAACTGACTGGCTTTGGAAACGCTGCCGTCGGCCATCAGCGGCACGCGCCAGACGCAGTTGCCGCGCGTCACGGCGACGAACAGTACCTTCTCGTCCTTGGACAGCACCACGCCGTTGGGGCTGGGCACGTTGGACAGCAGCAAGTCCAGTTGCCCCGTTGGACGCAGGCGGTAGACGCGGCCCGTGGGGTCGTGCAGGCCGCTCTGGCCCTGGTCGGTGAAGTAGAGGCTGCCCTGCGAGTCGAAGGTGAGGTCGTTCACCCCGCGGAAGCGCTCGCTGTTGCGCCGCTCCAGGAAGGGCCGCACGGCGCCGGTGGCGGTATCGCACACCATGAGGCCGTTCTTGTAGTCGGTGATGAGCAGTTCCCGCTCGTTCAGGAACTTCATGCCGTTGGGCTCGCCGTCGTACTCGGCCACCTGCGTCCAGCCGCCCTGCGCGTCGATGCGGAAGATGCGGCCGAAAGGGATGTCCGAGACGTAGAGCCTGCCCGCGGCGTCGAACACCGGCCCTTCCAGGAAGGAGTCGCAGGGCACGCCGCCGCGGTTGGCGTCCGCCCAGGCCGAGCGCACGCCCGTGCGCCGGAACTCCGGCGGCATGCTCGTAAAAACCTCGGCGTCGCGGACCTGGGGGGCTTGGAGGAGGAACATCTTGATTACTGCCGCTCGAAGGCCGTGTTGGCGGCGATCTTGCCCCAGTAGGCGGTGCGCTCGGCCAGCGTCTTGCCGAACTCAGCGGCGCCCCAGTAGCCCGGCAGCGCGGCAATGCTGTCGGCATAGGTTTTCATCTCGGCCGTACCCATGGCGGCGGCAATTTCCTTTTGCAGCCGCGCCGTCACCTCGGCCGGCGTGCCCTTGGGCGCCCACAGGCCGGTGAAGTTCACCACGCTGAAATCCTTGACGCCGGCTTGGGCGAAGGTGGGCACGTCCGGCAGCGAAGGCAAACGCTGCTCGCCGCTGACGGCCAGCAGCCGCGCCTTGCCGCCCTTGACCTGTCCGATCACGCCGGGCGTGGAGGCCATCTGGAAATCGATGGTGCCGGACAGCACGGCCAGCGTGGCCTCGCCCGCGCCCTTGAAGGGCACGTGCATGAAGCGTGCTCCCGTGGCGATGCCCAGTGCCTCGGCGGCGAAGTGCGGCGTCGTCCCGGCGCCGCCTGTGCCGTAGCTGACGGACTCGGGCTTGGCCTTGGCCGCGGCCACCAGGTCGGCCAGCGTCTTGTGGCCGCTCTCGGCCCGCACCACCAGCGCCATGGGGGCGAACATGAAGGCCGACACCGGCACCAGGTCCTTCTGGTGGTCGAAGGGCAGCTTCTTGAAGATGTGCGGCAGCAGCGCGTAGGTGGTGTCGTTGGCCACCAGGGTGTAGCCGTCGGCCGGCGCGTGCACGGCGGCCATCACGCCAATGGTGCCGGTGGCGCCGGCCTTGTTCTCGACGAAGAAGGTCTGGCCGGTTTGGGCCTGGAGCTGCGCAGCCATCTTGCGCGTGACCACGTCCACGGCGCCGCCGGGCGGGTACGGGACGATGATCTTGACCGGCTTGCTGGGATAGGCCTGCGCCTGGGCCAGCGTGGCGGCGGCCAGCAGGCCGGCGCCGGCCAGGACGTTGAAGAATTTCATGGCTTGTCTCCGTTGTGTTCTGTTTGCTGTTCGGCCTGCAAGAGCGCACCGAGCTTTTGTAGGAGGCCCGCTTGCGGGCCGAATTGCAGCCGGGCCACGGTTCGGCCCGCAAGCGGGCCTCCTACAAGGCTGGCGCTGCTCAATTGGCTAGCACCGCCAGCGCGTTCTTGGCCGCGCCCACGCCCATGTTCACGTAGGCGTCGCTGGTCACGCCGCCGATGTGGGGGCTCAGCAGGATGCGCGGCTCGCCGTGGAAAGGGTGCGGCGCCGTCATGGGCTCCACCGCAAAGCTGTCCAGCCCCGCGCTGTGCACCTGGCCGTCGCGTACGGCCTGCAGCAGCGCGTCCTCGTCGATGAGGCCGCCGCGCGCCGTGTTGATCACGATCACGCCGCGCTTGCACTGCGCCAGCGTGTTCACATTGATCAGCTTGGCGTTGTCGCTGGTGAGCGGGCAGTGCAGCGAGAGGGCGTCCGACTCACGCCAGATCGTCTCCAGGTCCACGCTGTGCACGTAGTCCGGCAAGTCCTTGGCGTAGGGGTCGAAGCCCAGGACGCGCAGGCCCATGGCGTCGGCCATGCGCGCAAAGCGCAGGCCTATGGCGCCCAGGCCGATGAGGCCCACGGTGCGGCCCGCCAGCTCCACGCTCTTGTGCGTGGCCTTGTCCCAATGGCCCGCGTGCATGCGCTCGTTGAGCTGCACCACGGACTTGGCGCAGGCCAGCAGCAGCGCCAGCGCCTGCTCGGCCACGGCCGCGGCGTTGGCGCCCACGGCGGCCTTGACCTGTATGCCGCGCTGGGCGGCAGCGGCCTTGTCAATGGTGTCGGTGCCGCTGCCGTGCTTGGAGATGACCTTCAGGGACGGCGCCGCATCCATCGCCGCGGCGCCCACCTTGCTGTAGCGCACGATGATGGCCACCGGGTCGTGCTGCTTGCACAGCGCCACGATGTCGGCCTCGGTAGGCGTCTTGCCGGCGTAGACCACCTCGTAGTCGCCCAGCAGCGCCAGCGCTTGCGGCGCCAGGTCCGCGCCGGTGATCAGGAAGACGGGCTTGCGGCTGCTCATCACAGCGTCTCCCCGTCCTTGAGCACGCCGGCGGTACGCAGGGCGCCGTCCAGCCAGGCCGGACGCAGCGCCTGGCGGCTCTTGATGCCGGCAATTCGCTTGGTTTCCATGTCAACCTTCTCGGCGGCCAGCGGCAGCAGCGAGGCGGCCTTGGCGCGCTCGACCACGGTGACGCCGTCGGCATCGCCCACCACCAGGTCGCCCGGGTGCACCGTGACGCCGCCGATGGAGATGGGGTGGTTCAGGCGGCCGGCGATGTTCTTGGTCGGCCCGTTGGGGTTGAGGCCCGCGGCGAACATGGGAAAGCCCAGCTCGCGGATGGCCTCGCTGTCGCGCACGGCGCCGTCGATGACGACCGCGGCGATGCCCAGCGCCACGCACTGCTGCGACATGATCTCGCCCATCAGCGCGCTGGAAAGGTCGCCCTTGCCGTCCACGACGATCACGTCGCCCGGCTGCGCAATGGCCATGGCGGCGTGGATCATGAGGTTGTCACCGGGGCGCACTTCCACGGTGATGGCCGTGCCCGCGAAGCGCATGGAGGGGCTCAGCGGCTGGATGCGGCCGTGCAGCGCGCCGCGGCGGCCAGCCACGTCGGCCAGGATGGAAGAAGCAAATTCGGACGCCTGCTTGACGACGTCGGAGGACAGGCGCTCGATGTCGCGGATGACGTCGGGCAATGCGGCGGCTTGACTCATGGTGAATCTCCGTTGGGAACCAAGGGGCCGCGCGGGTGCGAAAGCGGCGCGGCGGGAAAGATGAAACGGTGGCGGTGCGTGGGGCCGGGTCAGTCCAGCTTGGTGCCGGCGTCCTTGACGACCTTGCCCCAGCGCTGGATCTCGTCGCGTATCAGGGCAGCGAACTGATCGGGGCTGCCGCCGGCCGGGTCGGCGCCCTCTTCGCCCAAGCGCTTGCGCAGGTCAGGCTGCTGCAACGCCTTGTTGAACTCGGTGTTGAGGCGCGCCACGACGTCCTTGGGCGTGCCGGCCGGGGCCAGGAAACCGAACCAGGTCGACGCATCGAAACCCTTGTAGCCGGCCTCGGCCACGGTGGGCGTTTGTGGCAGGTCGTCCACGCGCTTGGCCGAGCTCACCGCCAGCGGGCGCAGCTTGCCGTTGCGAATTTGCTGCAGCACCGAGGTCACCGAGGACAGGTACATGTCCACCTGGCCGCCAATCACGTCGTTCAGCGCCTGGTTGGCGCCCTTGTAGGGAATGTGCTGGAAGCGCACGCCTGCGGCCTTCTGGAACAAGTCGCCCGTGAGGTGCGCCACCGTGCCGTTGCCCGGAGAGGCGAAGTTCACCACGCCCGGCTTGGCCTTGGCGGCGCTGACGAGGTCGGCCAGCGTCTTGTACGGCGAGGTGGCGGACACCACGATGGCCAGCGGCGCGGTGGCTACCATGGCGATGGGCGCCAGGTCCTTTACCGGGTTGTAGGGCAGCTTGGCGTAGAGGCTGGGGTTGATGGCGAGGTTGCTGGTCTGGCCCAGCACCAGCGTGTAGCCGTCGGCCGGCGACTTGGCGGTGGTGTCCACGCCCAGGTTGCCGCCGGCGCCGGGACGGTTGTCGATGACGAAGGTCCAGCCCGTGGCCGTGGCGACCGTTTGCGTCACCTCGCGGGCAATGATGTCCGTGCCCCCGCCGGGCGGGAACGGGACGATGACCTTGATGGCCTTGGCGGGCCAGGCTTGGGCCAGTGCGGCGGGCGCGCAGGCCGCAGCCAGCGCTGCAGCCAGGAGTTGGCGGCGGTCGAACAGCATGTTGTCTCCTTTGGGCGGCCGGGTCGTTGGCCGCGGTCCCCGGAGTGAGGACGCGGCGCCCCTGCCGTCGTGTTGGAGCCAGTATTCGCGCCGCCAGGCGCGGGGTCCATTTGATAATTTCTGGCTATTGATAAACGCCGCTTTTGCAGTCGGCGTGCAGGCGGGCTGCGCCGCCGTGCAACCGGATCACGCCGGCTTCTCGCAGCGCAAATCCCGGAACGGCCCGCCCACGCGCTCCCAGCCTTCGCCAGGCGAGGTCTGATGGCAAAAAGTCTTGCCGTCGAGCTTGCTGCGCCAGAGGTACCAGTGCGCCGGCGCGGCCACCGCACCCAGTGCCAGCAGGCCGCACAAGGCTGCAGCCACGCCTGTGTTCTTCCAATGGTTCATGTTCAAAGCTCAAAACCCCGCAGCAACGAGACCCAACACACATTCACCTTCAAACGGCAAAAGAAAACCCAGTCCATCAATAGTTTCACAGTGCATTACCGCTGAGGATGCATATTCAAAATATTATTAAATTCACGAGAGCAGATAAAACACACTCCACATATTCACCATTCTCACAACGAAGCAGCCGGAATTCAGCCTCGTTACACATCACACCGCCGGCATAGACAAAAAATCACGAAATATCAACGACTTCGGCACCGGGAATTACTCTTCCCGGCCCGCTGGTCCGTTTCAATCCAGCCTGATGCGCGGGCCAGCAAACGCCCATGCCGGGCCATGTCGAATGCGGTATCCGACTGCAGCGGAAGGCTTTGCTGCACCGCAACATCAGCACTTATACTGATTCGCACCTGACCCAAGTTGAACATCCCCGCATTTTTCCGTGCGGGGATCAAGGGGTTTTATTCATTTGAATAACCGAAGGGCTGCCCATTTGGCAGGCCTGGAACGTGCTCATCTTGTCGCAAGGAAATGGTGCAGTATGGGATTCAGCAGGCTGAAGCAGGCGTTGGCGTCACTCTTCGCAAGAGGCGCACGCCGACGGCGCGGCCCGGCTGAACTGCAAGCAGTTCCGGTCCCGGCGGGCCGCCTGTGGGGCACCCTGGTGCTGGCCGCAGGCACGGTGGCCGCAGGCCCTGCGCAGGCGGATTTCGACCGGCGCTCGCTCATCGAGTTGGGTGGCAGCGTGCTGCGCATCGAGTCGCAGGAAGACAGCGGGCGCATGCAGGTGGGCTCCGGCGTGGTCATCGCCAAGGAGCGCGTGGTGACGAATTGCCACGTCACGCGGCGGGCCCAGTCCATCACCGTGGTGCAGGCGGGCTCACGCTGGCCCGTGCAGGCGCAGACGGTGGACGCCGTACACGACCTTTGCCTGCTGCAAGTCCCCGAGCTGCCGCACAAGCCGGTGGCGCTCGGAAAGGCCGGCTCGCTGCGCGAGGGCCAGGACTTGGCCGCGCTGGGCTACACCGGCGGGCCGGCGCTGCGCATCAGCGGCGGCAGCGTGGTAGCACTGCACCAATGGGGCGGCAGCCAGGTCATCCAGTGCAGCAACGGCTTCAGCTCCGGCGCCAGCGGCGGCGGACTGTTCGACGAACAGGGCCGGCTCGTGGGCATCCTCACCTTCCGCCTGCCCGGCGGCCGGTCCAATTACTACGCCATGCCAGTGGAATGGCTGCCCGCAGCCGAGCAGGCCCAGGCACGCGCCGTGGACGTGAAGCCGCACGACGGCCAAGGCTTCTGGCAAGGACCGGTGAACACCCTGCCCAACTTCCTGCAAGCCGCCGCCATGGAAAGCGCCGGCCAATGGGACGCGCTGCTGCAACTGACCGAGCGCTGGATGCGCGAGGACGCCGCCGACGCCGAGCCGCTTTACCTGCGCGCCCTGGCCAACGCCAACTTGGGCCGCGACGAGGCGGCATCCCAAACCTGGCAGCGCAGCCTGACGGTGAACCCGGGCTTCAGCCGCAGTTGGGCGGCGCTGGCGGAGCTCTACCACCGAAGCGGCCAAGCGCAACAGGAGCAGCAGGCGCTCGCTTCGCTCAACCGCCTCAACCCGGCTCTGGCGCGCGAGACGACGGAAAAGCTGGGCACCGACGCGCCCCTGCCCGCCCAGCACGCCGCCGCTGCGCCCTGATTCGCGAGGCACGTACGCCTCGCAAAGGCTGGGCTGCAAGGCCTGCAGCCCAGGCCAGCCGCTGCCGGTTGATCACGCAACGACAGGCAAAAAACCACCCGCGCACCGGCCCTGTGGCCGGCGTGGCGCAGGCATGCTCCCTGCTTGCTGACTTCAACACTGCTCTACCGTGATTTCCTGTGTGCCAATCCTTGCATCACGATGGGGCGAAACAACAAAAGAGTTGTTAACCAGCTGGGGTTTACCCTAAACTGGCGTCAGTCCAGACGTTTTTTCGCGAGACACAACATGAAGTCCACTGTTTCCTCGTCGAACCCTTCCTACAAGCCGCAGGCGCAAAACGCCTCTGTGAACGCCGCCTGGAGCGAGCTGTTCGCGGCCACGCCCGCGGGCATCGTCTACAACGCCGTGCGCGAGTTGCTGCGCCAGCGCAACCACAAACGCCTGGTGCTCCAGGCCTTCAAGCGCTGATCGCTGAGGTTTCAGCCTCCTTTCCCGCCCCGGACGGTCACGCCGGGACGATGTGACGGATCAGCGACGCGCCGTCGCTGATCAAAAAATCCTTGAACGCCTGCGCCACCGGCGGCAGGCGCTTGCCCAAGCGGTGCACCACGTACCAGTGCAGCATCAACGGCAAGCCCTGGACGTCCAGCACGCGCAGGCTTCCCGCCTGCAGTTCGCGCGAGACCGTGTGCGCGGACAAAAAGCTCAAGCCCATCCCCGCCATCACGGCCTGCTTGATGGTCTCGGTGCTGCGGATTTCCATGGCGACGTTGAGCGCCGACAGATCGCCCCCAAAGCCTTCCTGCATGGACTTCCATGTGTCCGATCCGCGCTCGCGGACGATGAAGGGCTGGCGCATCACCTCCCCGACCTCCAGCCGCGAGCGCCCCACCAGCTCGTGCTGCGGCGGCGCCACGACCACATAGGGGTGCGGCGCGAAGGCTTCGTTGACGGTGTCCAGGTCATTGGGTGGCCTGACCATGACCGCCAGATCGGTCAGGTTCTGCTCTATGTGCGACAGCAGCTCTTCCCGGTTGTGCACCGTGAAGTTGAGCTGCACACCCGCATGCCGGCCCAGGAAATCGACCAATAGCCGCGGAAAAAAATAGTCGCCCGCGCTGATGACGCCCACGTTGAGCTTGCCGCCTGCCACGCCGCTGAACTGCGCCATGGCGGCCTCGGCGGCTTCGAACTGCTGGATGATGGCGCGGCTGATCTGCAGCAATTCCGCACCGGCAGGCGTCAAATAGACCTTCTTGCCAAACTGCTCGAACAGCGGATGGCCCGCGTGCTCTTCCAGCTTGCGAATCTGTATGGAGACGGCAGGCTGCGTGAGATAGAGCTCCTCGGCCGCGCGCGAATAGCTCAAGTGCCGAGCCACCGACTCGAACACTTTCAACTGCCGGAAGGTCGCGTGTTTCATCGCGCCGGGCGGGACTGACGTGTTGGAGCCGGCATCACTGCCGGCCCCTCATGGACACGCATGTGCGCCGCATGTGACGCTAAAGGAATCAGGCCGCCAACCGTGCCGAGGCAGCAGCTTCCCCCGGTTGCGCCGGCGCCATGGCCTGCAGCCGCACCTGCCCGCCCTCGTCGCCCATGGTCTTGGCCAGCAGTTTCACCAGGCCGAACACCGTGTCTATGTGCGGCGTGGGCGTGCCCGTGAGGCGGGCGAGCTCCACCACCGATCCCACCAGCGCGTCGATTTCCGGCTCGCGCCCGGCCTCCACGTCCTGCAGCATGGACGTCTTGTGCTTGCCCACCTTTTCCGCGCCGGCAATGCGCTTTTCCAGCGGCACGCGGAAGCTGATGCCCAGCCTGGTCGCGACGTCCTGTGCCTCGCGCATCATGGACGCGGCGACTTCCCGCGACAGCGGGAAGCGGCAGATGTCCTCCAGCGTCGAATGCGTGAGCGCGCTGATGGGATTGAAAGTCAGGTTGCCCCAGAGCTTGAGCCAGATCTCGGCGCGGATGTTGTCCAGCACTGGCGCCTTGAAGCCGGCGTTGGCGAAGCGCTCGGCAATGGCCTGCACGCGCGGCGTGATGTTGCCGTCCAGCTCGCCCAGCGGAAAACGGTCGCCCTCGATGTGGCGTATGACGCCCGGCGCCACCAGCTCCGAGGCCGGGTAGACCACGCAGCCGATCACGCGCTCGGCCGGAATGCCTGCGGCGATGGCGCCGGACGGGTCCACCGTCGTCACCTGCTTACCCTCGTGCTCGCCGCCGTGGCGCTGGAAGTACCAGTAGGGAATGCCGTTCTGCATGGTCACCACCGCCGTGTCCGGCCCAAACAGCTTGGGCAGCTCGGGCACCACGGCCTCCACCTGGTGCGCCTTCATGGCCAGGATCACCAGGTCCTGCGGGCCGGCCTCGGCGTAGTCGTCGGTGGCGCGCACGTTGTTGGCGGTGTGCTCCCAACCCTCGGCCGTGACCAGCTTGACGCCATGCTCGCGGATGGCCTGCAGGTTGCGCCCGCGCACGAGGAAGGTGACGTCCTCGCCCGCAAGCGCCAGCTTCGCGCCAACCAGCCCTCCGATGGCGCCCGCGCCGATGATGGCGATTTTCATGAATAAGCTCCTGTGGTGAATGCTGCTGCTGATGGATGGAATGGGATGATTGCGATGGCTGGAGTTGGGCTGTTCCCGCCTCAGGCGGTGGAGCGCTCAACCAGCTGGTTGCTCAGGCGGCCTATGCCTTCGATCTCGACTTCCACCGTGCTGCCGGGCTTCATGGAGCCCACGCCCACGGAGGTGCCGCAGAGAATGACGTCGCCGGGCAGCAGCGTCATGTCCTGGGAAATCAGGCTGACCAGGCGCGGCACGGCAAACGTCATGTCGCTGATGGGGTAGTCCTGCCGCACCTGGCCGTCCAGCAGCGTGCGCACGCGCAGGCTTTGCGGGTCCAGGCCCGTGGCGATGGCCGGCCCCATGGGGCAGAAGGTGTCGAAGCCCTTGGCGCGCACCCACTGCGCGAAGCTGGCGTCGCGGTTGAGAATCTCGGCCTGCGTCACTTCATTGGCGCAGGTGTAGCCGAACACGTGTTCCAGAGCCTGCGCCTCGCTCACGCCGCTGCAGCGCCGGCCCATGACGATGCCCAGCTCGCCCTCGAACACCACCTTGCCGCCGCAGCGTGGCATCTCAATGGGCGCGCCATGCGCCGACCAGGAGTTGGGCGACTTGAGCAGGTACAGCGGCTCCTGCGGCATGCCCAGCTTGAGCTTGGCGCGCAGCTCGCCGAAGTTGTTCCACATCGCCACCACCTTGCTCGGCTGCGTGGGTGGCAGCACCCGCACGTCGCCCAGCGCGACGCTGCGCCCCGTTGCCTCGTGGCGGCCGAAGAGGTCGCCGCGGTGCTCATGCACGCGCTGGCCTTCCAGGCGGCCGAAGCCTGCTTGCCCGTCGAGCTCGTAACGAATCCAGAGAGTGCTCATGGTGGTCCTTGATGCGAAGTGAAATAGCGTGATCGCGGATCGTGTTCAGTCGAAGGGCAGCCACTGCGGCTCGACGGCGGCGGCGACCAGGTCGCCCATCGCGGCAGGGTTGCGCGTGCTCGGCAGGCCCGCGGGCAGCGCGTCCGACCCTTGGCCGAACACCACCACGGGCTTGCGCATGTGGCGCTGCACCCAGTGGGCGCAGTCGGCGTCGGCGCGCGCGTCCAGGCTGCCGGCCAGCAGCACGGCGTCGGTGCCGGGGTCCTGGTCGAAGAGGCGCAGCACGTCCAGCGTGCCCAGGCCGCAGCCGCCAGGCTCGCCCAAACCCACCACCGTGGACTCTCCCAGGCCGTAGCCCGCCAGCTGCCCGGCCGCCAGGCTCGCCAGCGCGGCCGAGCGCGACACCACGCCTATGCGGCCGCGCCGCAGCGCCTGGCCTGCCAGCGGGCCGATATGGATCTCGCCCGGCGTGACCAGGCCGCAGGAGCGATCCAGCAGCCGCGTGCCCTGCTCGCGCACGCGCTGGCGCACACGCCGCATGGGCTCCTCAGGCGCGCCTTCGGTCAGGCAGATAACCAGCTCCAGCTCTGCGTCCAGCGCTTCCTCGATGGCGCGGGCTGCGAACATCGGCGGCACGCAGATGACGGACGCCGTCGCGCCGGATTCGGCCCTGGCCTCGCGCACGCTGGCAAAAAGCGGCACGCCCGCGGGCATGTCCTGGGTAGGGCCATAAGGTACGCCTGCAACGATGCAGGCGCGCCCCGCGCGGCCGCCGGCGCGCCAGGCGGCGCTGCAGCCCGGGCCGGCGCCGCCGTCGCCGCCCTGCAGGATCACGCGGGTGTGCTTGTTGACGAGTATGGACATGGCCACCGCGCCTTCAGTGAGTCAACCGTGGGTGCCGGCTCAAATGCCCAACTCGCAGCCGGTCACCTTGGACCAGTCGCACACCGGGCGCGCGCTGTCCTTGCGGCGCAGCATGCCCTCCTGGATGGCGCGGGCCAGGAAGTCCGCGTCATAGGCCGTGAGCAGGTGCGGCTGCTGCGTGCGCAGGTAATGCTGTATGCGCTCGGCCGGCTGCGCGCTGTGGCGCAACAGCGCCGCGTAGGTTTCGGTATCCCAGTACCAGCGCAGGCCCAGCTCGTAAAAAGCCGCGTTGTACGCGTTGCGCTCGATTTCCTCGATCCGGAATTCCAGGGGCAGGTCGTTGAACATCACCTTCTCCTTGCAGTATCGGAATGGACGAATCCAGTTTATGGAGCCAAGCTGGTTAACAACAGTTGATTGTTTTTCTGGAAACCATTTACGGCGGTTTATGGATGCCGGCCGGATGAACGAAAGCTCGCCTCAAAATAAGGACCGCCATTCCCGCCGCGACAGGAATGGCGAATACCGTTCAGCAGGGATATCGAGCAAGGATCAAATCGATCCTTCTTCCCTCAGCAAGGCCAGGTCGGATTCGCTGTAGCCCAGTTCGCGCAGCACTTCGTCGGTGTGCTCGCCCAACAGCGGGGCGCGCTGGACCTCGGTGGGGCTGTCCGAGAGCTTGATGGGGTTGCCCACCGTCAGGTGCTTGCCGCGCGTGGGGTGCTCCACCTCCACCACCGTGCCGCTCTTGCGCAGCCACGGGTCCTCGGCAATCTCCTTCATCGAGAGAATCGGCCCGCAGGGAATGTCGAATTCATTGAGGATCTCCATGGCCTCGAACTTGGTCTTGGTCATGGTCCACTGCTCGATGCGGGCGAAGATGGGCTTCAAGTGCAACAGCCGTGCCTGGGGCGTGGCATAGGCCTCATCCGTGATCCAGCCTTCCTCGCCAATCACCTTGCACACCGCCGGCCACACGGCCGCCTGCGTGATGAAGTAGATGTAGGCATTCGGGTCCGTCTCCCAGCCCTTGCAGCGCAGGATCCAGCCGGGCTGGCCGCCGCCGGAGGCATTGCCGGCACGCGGCACGGCTTCGCCGAACTTGCCGTCCGGATACTGCGGATACTCGTGCAACGACCCCGTGCGCTCCAGCCGCTGCTGGTCGCGCAGCTTCACGCGGCAGAGGTTGAGCACGGCATCCTGCATGGGCGCCAGCACCTTCTGGCCGCGGCCGCTGTGCGTGCGCTGGTACAGCGCCGCCAGGATGCCCAATGCCAGGTGCAGGCCCGTGCCGCTGTCGCCGATCTGTGCACCGCTCACCACCGGCAGGCCGTCATCGAAACCCGTGGTGGAGGCCGCACCGCCCGCGCACTGCGCCACGTTCTCGTAGACCTTGCAGTCCTCGTAGCGGCCTGGGCCAAAGCCCTTGACGGAAGCCAAGATCATGCGTGGGTTGAGTTTATGGATGTGCTCCCAGCTCATGCCCATGCGCTCCATGGCGCCGGGTGCGAAGTTCTCGACCAGCACGTCGCATTTCTTGATCAGCGACTCCAGCACCTGCTTGCCGCGCGGCTTCTTGGTGTTGAGCGTCACCGAGCGCTTGTTGTGGTTGAGCATGGTGAAGTAGAGGCTGTCCACGCCCGGGATGTCGCGCAACTGCGCGCGCGTGGCGTCACCCTCGCCCGGCCGCTCCACCTTGATCACGTCCGCCCCCAGCCAGGCCAGCAACTGGGTGCAGGTGGGCCCCGACTGGACATGCGTGAAGTCCAGAATGCGAACGCCGCTCAAAGCCTTGTTCATCAATGTCCCCTAGGTTGTGCAAATCAATGGCGCGCGGCATCCCGGTGCCCGCGCGTGAAATAGGCGAATTGGGCGAATGGGCTGTGTCGGCCTCAGGCCGCGCCACTGGGCTCGGCGGCCAGGCGGGCTTCCAGCTCGGCGATGCGCTTGCGCAGCGCTCGCTCGTCCTGGAAACGCGACGTCTCGTCGCGTATGACCGCGCCCACGCCCTGCACTTCTCCCTGCACGCCGGTGAGCAGCATCACGGTGAAGGCGATGGACAGGGTGTGCCCGTCCTTGTGCAGCGCGGGCACTTTCAGCAGCGTGGTGCCGTAGCGGGTCTGGGCCGACGCCATGGTCTTGTTGTAGCCATCCCAGTGCCGGCCGCGCTGGCGCTCGGGGATGATGAGGTCCAGCGACTGGCCCAACGCATCGGCTTCAGTGAAGCCAAAGATGCGCGTGGCCGCCGCGTTCCAGAACACGATGGCGCCGGCGCCATCGGTGACGACCACCGCGTCGCCCATGGACTTCACCAACTGCTCGAAATCGATGGCAGGCATGGTGGTCTCCCGTTGTGCTTCAATCAGCTTCAGACCACGCCCACGGCGTGGAAGGTGGCGATCTGGTCGCCGTCATAGCCCAACTCCGCCAGCACCTCGTCGGTGTGCTCGCCCAGCAGCGGCGACGCCGTGATCTCGGGCTTCAGACCCGAGAACTTGATGGGGCTGCCCACCGTGAGGTACTTGCCCCGCTTGGGATGCTCCACTTCCACGATGGAGCCGCTGGCGCGCAGGCTCTCGTCAACCGCCAGTTCCTTCATCGACAGCACCGGCGCGCACGGAATGTCGAACTTGCGCAGGATGTCCACCGCCTCGTACTTGGTCTTGTCCGACAGCCACTCCTCTATCGTCTTGAAAATCTCGAAGATGTGCGGCTGGCGCGCATCGGGCGTGTTGTAGGCCGGGTCGTCGATCCACTGCGGGCGGCCCAGCGCGCGGCAAATCGGGGGCCAGGCGTGGTCCTGCACCGTGAAGTAGATGTAGGCGTTGGGGTCCGTCTCCCAGCCCTTGCACTTGAGCACCCAGCCCGGCTGGCCGCCGCCGCCGGCGTTGCCGCCGCGCGGCACCACGTCGCTGAACGTGCCGTGCGGGTACTGCGGATACTCCTTGAGGTAGCCCACGCGCTCCAGGCGCTGCTGGTCGCGCAGCTTGACGCGGCACAGGTTCAGCACGGCGTCCTGCATGGAAACAGCCACCTTCTGGCCCTGGCCGGTCTTGTCCCGCCCGCGCAGCGCGGTCAGGATGCCGATGGCCAGGTGCATGCCCGTGTTGGAGTCGCCGAGAGCGGCGGCGCTCACGGTCGGGGGGCCGTCCCAGAAGCCCGTGGTGGAGGCAGCGCCGCCCGCGCACTGCGCCACGTTCTCGTAGACCTTGAGGTCCGAGTAGTGGTGTCCGTCGCTAAAGCCCTTGACCGAGGCCAGGATCATCTTCGGGTTCAGCTCCAGGATGCGCTCCCAGGTGAAACCCATGCGGTCCAGTGCACCGGGGCCAAAGTTCTCCACCATCACGTCGGAGCACTTGATCAGCTTCTCCAGCACTTCCTTGCCGTCGGAGGTCTTGGTGTCCAGCGTCAGCGAGCGCTTGTTGCTGTTGAGCATGGTGAAGTAGAGCGCGTCGGCATCGGGGATGTCGCGCAACTGGTTGCGCGTGACATCACCGGAGCCCGGGCGCTCGACCTTGATCACGTCCGCGCCGAACCAGGCCAGCAGTTGGGTGCACGCGGGGCCGGCCTGCACGTGCGTGAAGTCGATGATGCGGATGCCTTCAAGGGGTTTCGTCATGGTCACGCTCCTGCTGTCAAATCGGTGGAAATCGGTGATTTCCTGGCGAGCCATGGTAGAAATCGCGCCTCAAAAGCGCCGTTGACTGCGGTCAATCGGCCAGGTCAGTAAATACCCGGGGTGATGTGCAGTGGCTGCAGTGATTTCTTCCGTGGCGAACCACCGTCAGCGCAACGTGATCCATGTGCAGCTCAGGCAAAACGTCGTTCTCAAGGACCTGAACGACGCCGAGCGCGAGGAACTGGAGGCGTTGCTGGAGGTGCGCGACTTCAACAAGGGCGACTACCTCCTGCACCAGGGCGTGCACGAGATGGAGCAGTACTTCGTGCTTGAAGGCGTGCTCAAGCGCGCCGTCACCAACGCCGACGCCAAGGAGATGATCCTGCGCTTCGCGGGCGCGGACGACATGGAGACCAGCTACGCCGCCTGGCGGCTGAACACACCCACGCCCTACAGCATCATCGGGGTGGTCAAGGGCCGCGTGGCCAAGCTGCCCATGCCCAAGTGGGTCGAGTTCATGGACCGGCACCCGAAGTTCAAGGAGGTGTTCGAGTACCACGTGATGCGCGTGATGAGCGAAATCATGGCGCACACCATCACGCTGCACCTGCTGGACGCGCCGGGCCGCGTGCACCGTTTCATGCGCAAGCATCCCGTGATCAATGAGCAGATTCCGCGCAAGGAATTGGCGTCCTTTCTCAATCTCACGGCGGAAACGCTCAGCCGCCTGAAGCAGCGCGGAAAAATCTAGCGCCGCGAGCCTCAGCCCCGCGCGTCAAACTGCAGGATCGCCTCGACCATCGCGTCCAGGGGCAACACGGCGTCCACGGCGCCGAGCTTGATGGCTTCCTTGGGCATGCCGAAGACGACGCAGGAGGCCTCGTCCTGGGCAATCGTGCGCCCACCGCCATCGTGCAGCACCTTCATGCCGCGAGCGCCGTCATCGCCCATGCCGGTCAGCAAAATGGCCAAGACATCCGCACCCGCACATTCGGCTGCGCTGCGAAACAGCACGTCTACTGAAGGCTTGTGGCGATTGACGGTGGGACCGTCGGTGACCACTGCATAGTACTGCCCACCCGCCTTGCGCAATGACAGGTGCTTGCCGCCGGGCGCAATGAGCACGGTGCCGCGCTGCATGCGGTCGCCATGGCGGGCTTCGCGAACCGACATGGCACACAGCTCGTTCACACGCTGCGAAAACAGCGCAGTGAACTTCTCAGGCATGTGCTGCACGATGGCCATGGCAGGCGCATCGGCAGGCAGCGCCGTGAGAATCTGCTCGATCGCCTGCGTCCCTCCCGTGCTGCTGCCCAAGACGACGGGCTTGTTGACGCTGAGCGCGTGAAGCACGGGCGACACCGCTTGCCTCGCCTGCGCCGGCCTGGCAATGCGGCCCGCGCGCGGATGGCTCTGCGCCGCCGTCTTCAAGGCCAGCACGAGCTCACGGCGAGATGCCTCTATGTACTGGCGCAAGCCCAGACGCGGCTTGGCCAACACGCTCACGGCGCCCAAGGCTAGCGCCTCCAAGGCCACCTTGCTGCCCTCGGTTGCCAGCGTGCTGAAAACCACGGTGGGGATGGGCATGACCTCCATCATCTTCCGCAGGAACGTCAGCCCATCCATGCCCGGCATCTCGACGTCCAGCAAGAGCACGTTCGGATTCAACTTGCGAATCATGGGCTCGGCCAGAACGGGGTTCGGGGCACTGCCGAGAATTGTCAACTTGGCATGGTCCTGCAGCAGGAATGCAACCGTCTGCCTGACCAACGCGGAATCGTCCACGACAAACACGCCGATACTCACCACCGCCTCCCTACCGGCGCACGCACGCCCACGAAGCCATTTTCTAGCGGCACGGACTGCACCCGTACGCTCCGGGCGCCCACCGTCCAATCCAGCTTTCGGTAGCAGGTGCCGCCCACGTCCACGTGCGTCACGCGCACACCGTCGGCGGCAAGCCGGTCCATGACCCATGCAACATTCGCCGCACCGACGTCAGGACCACCTTGGTACCCGGGGAACATGTTGCCGCCGCCAAGAACCCCGGCCTCGTACATCCGTGGCTGGTATCCACGGCGCATCAACGTCGCATACATGCTAGCCAGCGCCGGCCCGGCCCACTGCGTCTCCAGGCGCTCAGCCCCGTCGTTTGAGAACCGAGGGTTTCATGGCTGGGCAGTCAGGATCAGGCAAATTCCATCCTGGGCCGCATCCGTTGCGCAGCAAACCATTCAGCGCCGCCATCCAGAATATCCGGCACCCAGTAGAGCGTTTCGATGCCCTGGCGCAGCCTGGAGATGCCGGCTTCAAACCGAGGTTGTGTATCGCAGCAACCCAGCACGATGTCGGGCATGCCAGGGTAGGGCCTGCGCCTGCGCAGCTTCACCAACTCCGCAGCCAGCATGGCCTGCAACGCGGCATGGCCGCCGCGCACCAGCATCAAGCGCAAGTGCGATGCGCCCATCGCCCAAGCCGCAATCAACAGGCCTTCGAAACAGCGATGCGGGTTGCGCTGCAGCAGCACACGGTCGCCGCCGCTGCGCTCGTCCTGCCCTGCGCACGCCTCCATCAGCCGCGGCGTGGGCTCGCGGTGCACGCGCTCCCACTCCATTGCCGCCGGCCCTTGCGCGCCAAACAGTCCGCTTTCACCCACGCTGCGCAACACCATCTCGACGTCGAGCTCACCGGCCACACAGCGCTTGAGCAGCCGATAACCGCCGCGCGCCACGTAGGCGGCGTGATCGACAACGCCCTCTGGTGCCGGCGCTTTCAGGACAACGACGGGGCGCATGGTCGTCTCCCTGACCAAAAGGGCCTGGTGTCAGACCACGCCCACGGCGTGGAAGGTGGCGATCTGGTCGCCGTCATAGCCCAACTCCGCCAGCACCTCGTCGGTGTGCTCGCCCAGCAGCGGCGACGCCGTGATCTCGGGCTTCAAACCCGAAAACTTGATGGGGCTGCCCACCGTGAGGTACTTGCCCCGCTTGGGATGCTCCACTTCCACGATGGAGCCGCTGGCGCGCAGGCTCTCGTCAACCGCCAGTTCCTTCATCGACAGCACCGGCGCGCACGGAATGTCGAACTTGCGCAGGATGTCCACCGCCTCGTACTTGGTCTTGTCCGACAGCCACTCCTCTATGGTCTTGAAGATCTCGAAGATGTGCGGCTGGCGCGCATCGGGCGTGTTGTAGGCCGGGTCGTCGATCCACTGCGGGCGCCCCAGCGCGCGGCAGATCGGGGGCCAGGCGTGGTCCTGCACCGTGAAGTAGATGTAGGCGTTGGGGTCCGTCTCCCAGCCCTTGCACTTGAGCACCCAGCCCGGCTGGCCGCCGCCGCCGGCGTTGCCGCCGCGCGGCACCACGTCGCTGAACGTGCCGTGCGGGTACTGCGGATACTCCTTGAGGTAGCCCACGCGCTCCAGGCGCTGCTGGTCGCGCAGCTTGACACGGCACAGGTTCAGCACGGCGTCCTGCATGGAGACAGCCACCTTCTGGCCCTGGCCGGTCTTGTCCCGCCCGCGCAGCGCGGTCAGGATACCGATGGCCAGGTGCATGCCCGTGTTGGAGTCGCCGAGAGCGGCGGCGCTCACGGTCGGGGGGCCGTCCCAGAAGCCCGTGGTGGAAGCGGCGCCGCCCGCGCACTGCGCCACGTTCTCGTAGACCTTGAGGTCCGAGTAGTGGTGGCCGTCGCTGAAGCCCTTGACCGAGGCCAGGATCATCTTCGGGTTCAGCTCCAGGATGCGCTCCCAGGTGAAACCCATGCGATCCAGCGCACCGGGGCCAAAGTTCTCCACCATCACGTCGGAGCACTTGATCAGCTTCTCCAGCACTTCCTTGCCGTCGGAGGTCTTGGTGTCCAGCGTCAGCGAGCGCTTGTTGCTGTTGAGCATGGTGAAGTAGAGCGCGTCGGCATCGGGGATGTCGCGCAACTGGTTGCGCGTGACATCACCGGAGCCCGGGCGCTCGACCTTGATCACGTCCGCGCCGAACCAGGCCAGCAGTTGGGTGCACGCGGGGCCGGCCTGCACGTGCGTGAAGTCGATGATGCGGATGCCTTCAAGAGGTTTCGTCATGATTCGCTCCTTGATGGGTTGCCGTGTGGGCGTGTGTGGGTGTGAAGCTGTGAGCTCGCCTGCGGCTTACTTCTTGGTGGCCGCACGCGTGGGGTTGAGGTTGGTGATGCGGCCGCTCTCGGTGCCGGCCGTCTCGTCGATGACGGCGTTGATCAGCGTGGGCCGGCCGGAAGCGATGGCTTCGCGCATGGCGCGGCCCAGCTCGTCCGGCGTGGTGGCGGTGACGCCGTGGCCGCCGAAGGCCGTCATCATCAAGTCGTAGCGGGCGTCCTTGACGAACACGGTGGGCGCCGGGTCCGCACCACCGGTCTGGTTGACGTCCGTGCCCTTGTAGACGCCGTTGTTGTTGAAGATCACGATGCACACCGGCAGTTGATAGCGGCAGATGGTCTCCACCTCCATACCGCTGAAGCCGAAGGCGCTGTCGCCCTCGATGGCGATGACGGGCTTGCCGGTGGTCACGGCCGCGGCGACGGCGAAGCCCATGCCGATGCCCATCACGCCCCAGGTGCCCACGTCCAGGCGCTTGCGCGGCTCGTACATGTCCACGATGGAGCGGGCGAAGTCCAGCGTGTTGGCGCCCTCGTTGACCACGATCGCATCCGGCCGCTCCTGCACCACCTTGCGGATCGCGCCCAGCGCGCCGTGGAAGTTCATGGGAAAGGCCTTGGACTCCAGCGTCTGCGCCATCTTGGACAGGTTCTTGTCCTTGCGCTGCGCGATGGCGCCGGTCCACTCGGCCGGCGGCTTCTGCCAGCCGCTGCCCATGCCCGCCAGCAGCGCCGACACGCACGAACCGATGTCGCCCACCAGCGGCGCGCTGATGGGCACGTTGCTGTCGATCTCGGTGGGAGAGATGTCGATCTGTATGAACTTCTTGGGCTCGGCACCCCAGGTCTTGCCCTTGCCGTGCGACAGCAGCCAGTTCAGCCGCGCACCCACCAGCACCACCACGTCGGCCTCGGCCAGCACGTAAGAGCGGGCGGCAGCCGCCGACTGCACGTGCGTGTCAGGCAGCAGGCCCTTGGCCATGGACATGGGCAGATAAGGGATGCCGCTGCGCTCCACCAGCTCGCGGATTTCCGTGTCCGCCTGCGCATAAGCCGCACCCTTGCCCAGCAGGATCAGCGGTCGCTTGGCGCCCTTGAGCAGTTCCAGCGCGCGCGCCACCGTGTCCGGCGCGGGCAACTGGCGCGGTGCCGGGTCCTGCACCTTGACCAGCGAGCGGCGGCCGGCCTCGGCCTCCATGGTCTGCGAGAACAGCTTGGCGGGCAGGTCCAGGTAAACACCGCCGGGGCGGCCGGAGCACGCCGCGCGGATGGCGCGGGCAATGCCGATACCAATGTCCTGGGCGTGCAAGACGCGGAAAGCGGCCTTGCAGAAGGGCTTGGCCGCGTTGAGCTGGTCCATCTCCTCGTAGTCGCCTTGGGCCAGGTCCACGATCTCGCGCTCGCTGGAGCCGCTGATCAGGATCATGGGGAAGCAGTTCACCGTGGCGTTGGCCAGCGCGGTGAGTCCGTTGAGGAAGCCGGGGGCCGACACCGTGAGGCAAATGCCGGGCTTTTGCGTGAGGAAGCCCGCGGCGGCGGCCGCGTGGCCCGCGTTCTGCTCGTGGCGGAAGGAGATCACGCGCATGCCCTCGGCTTGGGCCAGCCGCGTGAGGTCGGTGATGGGAATGCCGGGCAGGCCGAAAATGGTGTCGATGTCGTTGAGCTTGAGCGCGTCTATGACCAGGTGGAAGCCGTCGGTGAGCTGCTCCTGCTGCTGCTCCACCACCGGCGCCGCGGCCTGCACGCCGGTCTCCGCCAGGGTGGCCACGGGTGCCACGCGGGTGGCCGGGGACTTCTCGATGACGCTGGACATGTCTTATTCCTCGTGCTTCAAAAGGTGGCTGTTGGGGTCGCCGTGGTGGCTGAGATCAGTACCGGGCTTGGAGAAACTTTCACCCGGCGCTGCGATTTGTTCCATTGACTGCGGTCAATTTTCGGAAATTGACCACTTCGTTGTTCGCGCACCCAATGGTGCATTGGTGCCCTGGAAGGAGGACATTGGGGAGCGGGCCCGTGCGCAGCCGGCGAGTGGTTCAGAGTAGGCTGCGCACGGGTGAGCAGGGGCCGTGGTCAGGCGGCTCCCGCGAAGGACTTGCCATCCTTCGTCTGCTGCACTTCCGCTGCCGCGCGGGCCTGGTCGATGAACTTGCGGCGCATGGGGCGCAAGACGAACCAGGCCATCAGCGCGGCCACTGCGTTCATCACGGCCGCCACGGTGAATACCGTTTCCCAGCTGCCGCTGGACGTCACCAGCACGCTGGACAGCGGCACCAGCAGCGAGGCCGTGCCCTTGGCGGTGTAGAGCATGCCGGCGTTGGAGGCGGCAAACTTGGAGCCGAAGGTGTCGGCACAGGTGGAGGGGAACAGGCTGTAGATCTCGCCCCAGGCGAAGAACACGAGGCCCGTGAAGAGCACGAAGGCCAGCGGGTTGTGGCCCATGTGGTACAGGCCCAGGATGCTGATGGTTTCGATGGTGAACGCGAAGAACATAGTCTGCTCACGGCCGATCTTGTCCGACACCCAGCCGAAGAAGGGGCGCGTCAGGCCGTTGAGCACGCGATCGATGGCCATGGCGAAGGTCAACGCGGGCAGGGCCAGGCCCATGATGCTCACGGGCACGTCGGCGATCTTGAAGTCCTTGGCGATGGGCGCGAGCTGCGCCGTGGCCATCAAGCCGCCGGCCGCCACCATCACGAACATCAGGTACATCACCCAGAACACCGGCTTGCGCACCACTTCCGTGGGCGCGTAGTCGCGGCGCGACTGCTGCAGGTTGGTGGCCATGGTCTTGACCGTCTTCATGACCTTGTTCGGGTCCAGCAGGCACAGCGCCAGCAGCATGGTGGCAATGCCTTGGCCGATGCCGAAGTAGAAGAAGGCCGCTTCGTAGCCCTGCGACTTGATCATCGCCGTGATGGGCAGGATGGTCAGCGCCGAGCCCGCGCCAAAGCCCGCGGCCGTCATGCCTGCGGCCAGGCCTCGGCGGTCAGGGAACCACTTGAGCGCGTTGCCCACGCAAGTGCCGTACACCGCGCCGGCACCGACGCCGCTGACGGCCGCGGCGAAATACAGCAGGGTCAGGCTGTCGGCGTAGGAGTTCATCACCCAGCCGATGCCACAGAGTGCGCCACCACCCAGCACCACGGGGCGCGGGCCAAACTTGTCCACCAGGTAGCCTTCAACGGGCACCAGCCAGGTTTCCGTGAGCACGAAGATGGTGAAGGCGATTTGAATGGCCGCCCGGGACCAGCCGTACTTGTCGGCAATGGGGTTGACGAATAGCGTCCATCCGTATTGAAGGTTGGCGATCATCGCCATGCAGACGATGCCTATGAGCAGCTGTCCCCATCGGAACATTGGGCCGCGAGCGATGTCTGGCGTGGCTTGGGAAGCCGGAAACTGCGGGTTCATTGGGTTGCACTCCTCGGTGTTGGAGCCGTTGGTGGCGGGAGCCAATGTCGGATTTGCACCCCCAAAAAACTCTTGACTGCGGTCAATAACCCAAAAACTCGGATAGGCGGTTTCCCTAGGTCCCTAAGTCACGTTGCACAACACCCGGGAGAACCCACGGGGAACCCGCCTTCAGAGGTACACCTTCAAATCACTTGCGACGATGTTCGCAGTTCAGAAGGTGTTTTTCGTTTTGTAGTTGACTATGCATCTTCTGTCAGACGCGCTTGTCTGCGCCGGCTTGCGCTTTTCATGCAGTGCCTGCAATGGCCCGCGCGCTCGTCACCCGGGTATTTGCTGCAGCGCAGTAAACAGATCTCGACCCGGGAATATCAGTCCATGTCAGTGCTTTCCCTTGATTTCCGAAAATTGATCGCAGTCAACGGCCGAATTCGCAGGCCCCTTGGATAGTCCGCCCAACCACAGGCCACCAGGGGACATCGAATGAACCAGACCGATTCCTACGACCGGCAAGCCGTCGGCAGGGTTCTCGCGGAACGCGCCGGCCTGCACGGCCCGCTGATGCCGGTGCTGCACGGCGTGCAGGAGGCGCTGGGCCACGTGCCGCAACAGGCCGTGGCGCAGATCGCGCAGGCGCTGAACCTCTCGCGCGCCGAGGTGCATGGCGTGCTCACCTACTACCACCACTTTCGATCCGAGCCGCCCAAGGGCCCGGTCCTGCAGGTCTGCCGCGCCGAGGCCTGCCGCAGCGTCGGCGGCGAGCAGCTCCTCTCCCACGCGCAGCACTGCGGCGCGCACTGTGAAGTCGAGCCCGTGTACTGCCTGGGCCTGTGCGCCATGGCGCCGGCCGTCATGCTGGAAGGCCAGCCCTATGGCCGCATGAGCTCGGCCAAGCTCGATGAACTGCTGGACGACGTGGGAGGCGCGCGATGAGCCCCGTGAACGCCGACGCTGGCCAAGCCGCCATGAACGCCAACGCCGCCACCACCATCTACGTCTCCCGCGACGCCGCCGCCCTGGCCGCCGACGCGGACCTCGTGGCCTGTTCCATCGCCGCGCAGGCCGGCGCCGCGGGGGTGCCCGTGCGCATCCTGCGCAACGGCTCGCGCGGGCTGCTGTGGCTGGAAACGCTGGTGGAAGTGCAAACGCCCGCCGGCCGCATCGCCTACGGCCCCGTGCAGCCGCAGGACGTGCGCTCCCTCTTCGAAGCCGGGCTGCTGCAAGGCGGCGAGCACCCGCTGCGCCTGGGCCCCGTGGAAGAGCTGCCCGCCTTCAAGCGCCAGCAGCGCCTGACCTTCGCCCGCTGCGGGCTCAACGACCCGCTGGCGCCCGTGCCCTGGCAGGGCCTCAAGGCGGCACTGGCCATGCCGGGCACGGACATCGTGCAGCAGGTGCTGGACTCCGGCTTGCGCGGGCGCGGCGGCGCGGCCTTCCCCGCCGGCATCAAGTGGCGCACCGTGGCCCAGGCGGCCTCCGACACCAAGTACGTGGTCTGCAATGCGGATGAAGGTGACTCCGGCACCTTCGCCGACCGCATGCTCATGGAAGGCGACCCCTACCTGCTCATCGAAGGCATGGCCATCGCCGCGCTGGCCGTGGGCGCCTCGCTGGGCTTCATCTACATCCGCTCCGAGTACCCGCATGCGGTGCGCACCTTCACGGCCGCCGTGCAGGCCGCGCGCGAGGCTGGCGTGCTGGGCAAGTCCATGCTGGGTTCCGGCATCACGTTTGACATCGCGGTGCGCGTGGGCGGCGGCTCCTACGTCTGCGGCGAGGAGACGGCCATGCTGGAGAGCCTGGAGGGCAAGCGCGGCATCGTCCGCGCAAAGCCGCCGCTGCCGGCCCTGAGCGGCCTCTTCGGCCAGCCCACCGTCATCAACAACGTGCTGACCTTCGCGGCCGTGCCCACCATCCTGGAGCACGGCGCCGCCTTCTACCGCGACTTCGGCGCCGGCCGCTCGCGCGGCACCTTGCCCTTCCAGCTCGCGGGCAACGTCAAGCGCGGCGGCCTGTTCGAACTGCCCTTTGGCCTGAGCCTGCGCGAGCTGGTGTTCGACATCGGCGGCGGCACGGCCAGCGGCCGGCCCGTGAAGGCCATACAGGTGGGCGGCCCGCTAGGCGCCTACGTGCCGCAGTCCCATTGGGACCTCCCGCTGGACTACGACGCTTACTCGGCCCAGGGCCTGGTGCTGGGCCATGGCGGCGTGGTGGTGCACGACGACTCGGTGGACATGGCGCAGATGGCGCGCTTTGCCATGGAGTTCTGTGCCGCCGAGAGCTGCGGCAAGTGCACGCCCTGCCGCATCGGCTCCACGCGCGGCGTGGAAGTGATAGACCGCATCGTCCGCAACCACAACCGGCCTCAGCAGGTGCGGCTGCTGCGCGACCTGTGCGACACCATGCTGGCCGGCAGCCTGTGCGCCATGGGCGGCATGACGCCCTACCCCGTGCTCTCCGCGCTCGACCACTACCCGCGCGACTTCGGCCTGCTCGGCGACGACGAGCAAGCGGCCTGAGCCCGACAGAACAAGCCTCAACCCTGATCCAGGAATTCTGGGAGCCCCGACATGCTGCCTCATGACGACGTGGACTACGGCACGCCCAAGCGCGCCTCGGACCAGCAGGTGACGCTGGAAATCGACGGCCAGGCCGTCACCGTGCCCGCGGGCACCTCGCTGATGCGCGCGGCCATCGAAGCCGGCGTGTCCGTGCCCAAGCTGTGCGCCACCGACAGCCTGGAGCCCTTCGGCTCCTGCCGGCTGTGCCTGGTGGAGATCGAGGGCCGGCGCGGCTTCCCGGCCTCGTGCACCACGCCGGCCGAAGCCGGCATGAAGGTGCGCACGCAAAGCGACAAGCTTCAGAAGCTGCGCCACGACGTGATGGAGCTCTACATCTCCGACCACCCGCTGGACTGCCTCACCTGCGCCGCCAACGGCGACTGCGAGCTGCAGGACATGGCGGGCACGGTGGGCCTGCGCAACGTGCGCTACGGGATGGAGGGCAAGAACCACTTGGGCGCGGCCAAGGACGAGTCCAACCCCTATTTCACCTACGACGCCAGCAAGTGCATCGTCTGCAACCGCTGCGTGCGCGCCTGCGAGGAGACGCAGGGCACGTTCGCCCTCACCATCTCCGGCCGCGGCTTCGACAGCCGCGTCTCGCCGGGGCAGGACCAGGCCTTCATGGACAGCGAGTGCGTGAGCTGCGGCGCCTGCGTGCAGGCCTGTCCGACGGGCACGCTGCAGGACAAGAGCGTGGTCGCGCTGGGCATGCCGACCAAGAGCGTCGTCACCACCTGCGCCTATTGCGGCGTGGGCTGCGGCTTCAAGACCGAGGTCAAGGGCGAGCAGGTGGTGCGCATGACGCCGTGGAAGGACGGCCAGGCCAACGACGGCCACTCCTGCGTCAAGGGCCGCTTCGCCTGGGGCTATGCCACGCACAAGGACCGCATCACCAAGCCCATGGTCCGCGAGCGCATCACCGACCCGTGGCGCGAGGTGAGCTGGGACGAGGCCATCGCGCACGCCGCGTCCGAGTTCAAGCGCATCCAGGCCCGGCACGGCCACGACGCCGTGGGCGGCATCACCTCCAGCCGCTGCACCAACGAGGAGGCCTACCTCGTGCAAAAGCTCATACGCGCGGCCTTCGGCAACAACAACGTGGACACCTGTGCCCGCGTGTGCCACTCGCCCACCGGCTACGGGCTGGGCCAGACCTTCGGCACCTCGGCCGGCACGCAGACCTTCAAGTCCGTCGAGCAGTCCGACGTGATCATGGTCATAGGCGCCAACCCGACCGATGCGCACCCGGTGTTCGCCTCACGCATGAAGAAGCGCCTGCGCGAGGGCGCGAAGCTGATCGTGGTGGACCCGCGGCGCACAGACCTCGTGGCCTCGCCGCACGTGGCAGCCGACTTCCACTTGCAACTGCGCCCGGGCACCAACGTGGCGCTGGTGACGGCGCTGGCGCACGTGATCGTTACCGAGGGGCTGCTCGACGAGCTCTTCATCGCCGAGCGCTGCGAGGACCGCAGCTTCCGGCAGTGGCGCGAGTTCGTGGCGCGGGCCGACAACTCGCCGGAGGCGACCGAAGCCGTCACGGGCGTGCCGGCGCGGGAGGTGCGCGGTGCCGCGCGGCTGTACGCCACGGGCGGCAACGCCGCCATCTATTACGGCTTGGGCGTGACCGAGCACGCGCAGGGCTCGACCATGGTCATGGGCATCGCCAACCTCGCCATGGCCACGGGCAACGTGGGCCGCGAGGGCGTGGGCGTGAACCCGCTGCGCGGCCAGAACAACGTGCAGGGCTCTTGCGACATGGGCAGCTTCCCGCACGAGCTGCCGGGCTACCGCCACGTGTCCGACAGCACCGTGCGCGCCGAGTTCGAGGCCGCCTGGGGCGTGGCGCTCTCGGCCGAACCGGGGCTGCGCATCCCCAACATGTTCGATGCGGCGCTGGAAGGCTCGTTCAAGGGCCTGTACGTGCAGGGCGAGGACATCGTGCAGTCCGACCCCAACACCCAGCACGTGACGGAGGCCCTCTCGCGCCTGGAGTGCCTGGTGGTGCAGGACATCTTCCTCAACGAGACGGCCAAATACGCCCACGTCTTCCTGCCCGGCTCCAGCTTCCTGGAAAAGGACGGCACCTTCACCAATGCCGAGCGCCGCATCTCGCGCGTGCGCAAGGTCATGAAGCCGCTGGGCGGCCTGGCCGACTGGGAAGTCACCGTGAAGCTGGCCGAGGCGCTGGGCTACCCCATGCCCTACGCGCACCCCTCGCAAGTGATGGACGAGATCGCGCGCCTCACGCCCAGCTTCCGCGGCGTGAGCTACGCCAAGCTGGACAAATTGGGCAGCGTGCAGTGGCCCTGCAACGAGGACACGGCCGAGGCCGGCACGCCCACCATGCACGTCGACGGCTTCGTGCGCGGCAAGGGGCGCTTCGTGATCACGCAGTACGTGGCCACGGCCGAGAAGGTCACGCGCCGCTTCCCGCTGGTGCTCACCACGGGGCGCATCCTCAGCCAGTACAACGTCGGCGCGCAGACCCGGCGCACCGACAACAACCGCTGGCACGACGAGGACAGGCTGGAGATCCATCCCCACGACGCCGAGGAGCGCGGCCTGCGCGAGGGCGACTGGGTCGGCATCACCAGCCGCGCGGGCGAGACGGTGCTGCGCGCGGTGCTGAGCGAGCGCATGCAGCCCGGCGTGGTCTACACCACGTTCCACTTCCCCGAGTCCGGCGCCAACGTCATCACCACCGACAGCTCCGATTGGGCCACCAACTGCCCCGAGTACAAGGTGACCGCGGTGCAGGTGAGCAAGGTGGCGCAGCCCTCCGAATGGCAGCGCGGCTACGAGGCGTTCAACCGGCAGCAACTGGACGCGCTGGAGCGCCGCGGCGAAGCTGCCGCCGCCGAAGCCGCCCTGGTGATGGAGAAATGACATGGGCGCCGCCGACTTCATGACGCATCCCGGCGCCCGCCGCCTGCAGGCCCTGCGCTGCCAGGGCGGCGTGGCCAGCGTGGTGGGCGACGACGTGGCCGACGAGGTACCCGTGGCGCTGCAGTTCAACGGCATCTCGCACGCCGTGATGCTGGCCACGCCGCTGGACCTGGAAGACTTCGCCTACGGCTTCTCGCTCAGCGAAGGCCTGGTGGACCATGCCAACGACATCCACGACCTGGAGATCGAGGCGGTGGACCGCGGCGTGGTGGTGCACGTGGAGATCGCCAGCCGCTGCCTCACCCGGCTGAAGGAGCGCCGCCGCACCCTGGCCGGGCGCACCGGCTGCGGGCTGTGCGGCACGGAGAGCCTGGCGCACGCCCTGCCGCGCTGCGACCGGCGCGTGGCGCCCATGGCGCTGGAGGCCTCATCGGTCGCCTGCGCCCTGGCCGCCATGCGTGCGCACCAGGTGCTGCAGGGCGCCACGGGCGCCACGCATGCCGCTGCATGGTGCGGGCCCAGCGGCGAGCTGTGGCGACTGCGCGAGGACGTGGGCCGCCACAACGCACTGGACAAGCTCATAGGCGCCCTGGCCCGCGGCCGGGTGGACGCGTCCGCCGGCTTCTTCGCCGTCACCAGCCGCGCCAGCTACGAAATGGTCCAGAAAACCGTGCGCGCCGGCGTGGGCACCCTGGCGGCCATTTCCGCGCCCACGGCGCTGGCGGTGGACACGGCGCAGGAGGCGGGCCTGTGCCTGATCGGCTTTGCGCGCGGGCGCGACTGGATGGCCTACAGCGCGGCGAGCCGTTTGAACATCACGCCGCTGGCGGCCTGAAATTAGGAGCCATTGAAATGAACGGACACCGCAGCACGGACAACCTGGTGCGCATGGCCAACAGCATTGGCGATTTTTTCAATGCCATGCCGGACCAAGAGGAAGCATGTCGCGATCTTGCGATGCATCTACAGCGCTATTGGGAGCCGAGGATGCGCAGCGGCCTCCTGCGGCACCTGGAAAACCACCAGGGGGAAGGCCTTCAGGAAATAGTGCTGGTGACGCTGAGACAATATCGAGCCGAATTGGGCTGACACGCCGGACACGGCGTGCACCAATTACAGCAATTTCAGTACTGCACCAATATCGTCACGCGCCGGTTCGCCGCATACGCTTCCGGCGTATCGCCCAGCGCCGCCGGCACGTTGTCAGCCCGCCCCATGGAGGCCAGCCGATAAGGCTCGATGCCATGCTCCACCAAATAGCGCACCACCACACCGGCACGCGCCGAGGACAACTCCCAGTTGGATTCGAAGCGGCCGTTGGATATCGGCTGGCTGTCGGTATGGCCTTGCACCAGGATATTGTTGCGCGGCACGTCCTTCAGCGCTTTCGTGACGCTCTTGAGTACCGGCAGCGCGGCGGGCAAGAGCCGCGCATCGCCCGAGGCAAACAGCAGCCGGGCATTCAGCGATATTTCCACGCCGGCGGCAGTGCGTGAGAGTTTCACGTCGCTGTTGTCACCCAGCGCCGTCAAATTTTCCATCAGCGCCGCGGCCTTTTCATCCTGCGTGTTTTGAGCGGCGACATTCTGGGTGGCCTGGGTTTTGTCTTGCCGCACCAGGTCGCTCATCACGACGTCCTTGTTTTTCACGAGCTGCAGGGCGTACAGCATCATGAACATCACCATCAGCAAGGTAATGAAATCGGCATAGGAAACCAGCCAGCGCTCGGAGCCGGATTCCTCCTCGTCGTGCTGTTCCTTGGGTCGCCAGCCGCGGTCGCCAATAGCCGTGAATGGCGCCTCCGGCTGGGTTTGCAGCAGTTGGGACACCGTGGCCGCCGCCTTGGCGGGACTCACGGTCGGGGGGGTCGGCGCGGGTGTGCCGGCGTCCTGCGTGGCCATGGCGGGAATCTCCAGAATCAGGCCAGCACTTCGTCGGCGCGCTGCCGCACGTCACCCACCAGGCGGGTTTCTATCGTCTTGGGCGATTCCTTGCGGGAAATGGCCAAGATTCCATCCAGATACAGCTTCCGGTAACGCAGCTCGTTATCGATCTGGGCCTTGATTTTTCCGTACACCGGCAGGTAGGCCAGATTGGCCAGGCCCACGCCATACAGCGTGGCCACGAAAGCCACTGCAATACCCTTGCCCAATTCGACGGGCTCGGTGATGTGGCTGGTCATTTGAATCAGGCCCAGCACGGCGCCCACGATGCCGAAGGTGGGCGAATATCCGCCGGCCTGATGCCAGATTTTCGCAGCCGCCGTCTGGTTGCGCTCATACGCTTCCAGCTCACGGCGCAGCGCATCGTCGATCACCGGCGTGGGCACGCCGTTGGCCAGCAATTGCAGCCCCCGTGCGGCAAATTGGCTGATGCCGGCCGTATCCACGTTTTCCAGGCCCAGCATGCCTTCCATCTTGGCCTTGCGGCCCCATTCCAGCAGTTGCGCCAGGCTGTCACGGTCCACGGGCTTGGGCGAGGAAAATACCCAGCGCAGTTGTTTGACGCCGTCAAAAAACCGGATCCAGGTGTTCTGGATCATCACCGCGCCCAAGGTGCCGCCGACCACGATCAACAGCGCCTCGGTCTGCAGCAGCACCAGCAGGTTGCCGCCTTCCAGGGCAAAACCCGTCCCTATGGCGGCCAGCGCCACCAGCGCGCCGACGATGGTCAAGAAATCCATGGCGGGTACTTCCTATGTTGTCTGCTGCTCTTTATCGGCGCCGCCGTGGAGAACTGAAACCCGCCGGCGTCAGTAGGGCGAGGCCGGCTCCGCCGCCTGCGCCGACGCACCGGGCGGGCGGCGCAGCGCCTTCACGGCTTCGAGCACGGTCTGCTCGACCTGCTCGGCCTCGTAGGGATCCCCGCCATCGCTCTGTGCCACGATCTTTTCGATTTCCTCGCGCTTGGACTTGGACAGGCAGCCGTACAGCTTGGTCAGCAATTCCTTGTCGCTGATCTGCTGGAACAGTTTGGCCAGGTCAAATTCGTCAACACCATTGAGCACATCGAACAAAATGCGCTTGTCCACGTACAGCAGATCGTCCACCGATTCGAGCTGACCCCGGTTCTGGCGCTTGGCGAAATAATCCCGGCCCTTTTCCGAGATGAAGCGCAGCACCTCGGTGCGGCTGAAATTGAAGACGTCTTCGGCAATTTCCGCGGCGGCCAGCTTCTTGAGAAGCTGATTGCGTTCCACGCCGGTGAGGGTTTCCAAGTCGTCCAGGCCTATGAGCTCCAGCTCCCCTTGGAGCCGGCCGTCAAAATTGTGCTTGGCCAGCTCCTGCGCACGGGTGACGATGGCCGTGGGATGGAAAGAGAGCGTCTGCGCGGCGGAAACGACGCCGTCGGCATTGGCGTCCAGGCTCACGCTGCCGTTGTTGAGCGAGATGAGGTTGAGCATGGCCATGCGCTTGAGCGTGGCGGCCACATGGCGGCGGGAGTGCCCGGTGACGTCGCGAATCCTTCTGATCACGTCCGCCACGGGCAGGTTGGGCTCGCCCTCCCGCTCGCGGCGCGCGGCGCGCGCGGGCGCATCGGCCGCCCCCATGAGCGCAAGGATGTGGGCACAGCTCAGGATGTCGGACTGGCGCTGGATGTTCTCGTGGCCGGCGAGCTGCTCGTCCTTCTTCATGGCCGCCTGTATCAGCGAGCGCAGCATGTGGCGCAGGAAGCTCGGGATGCCCTCCATGGCGACCTTCACCGCCGCCGCTTCCACCACCTGCAGCTCGCAATAGCTCAAGGCCCGCGCGGTATAGCGCCGCGGCTCGGACGACACCAGCACGTCCTCGCCGAAAAACTGCCCCTTGCCCAGCGTGCCCAGGACGATACGAATGTCGTCGCGCGTGATGGAAATTTCGACCTGGCCATCCTTGATGACGAAAATCGCAGGCAGGCCCATATATCCCTCGGAGAGTATGACTTCTCCTGGAGATACTTTTTTCACGTGCGTCGTGACCGGTTTCACCCAACCCTCCAAAATCAACCAACCCAATCAATGCAGTGGCGACCTGCCAGGTGGGCGTTGACCGGCAACCCGGAAACGGCCTGATGAATTTGTCGCCCGGAAACCTTGAGCTTCCGGAGAAAAACAACCTGAAAACAGCCGCAGGAGAGTTCCTGCATTGCCCAGGGCAACGTTGAAAAGGCTCTCCAGCACTTTCCGCATCGCGCCGCTACTCCCAGCGCCAGCGGATTCCACGACCCCTAGGATGGGTCTGGACTATACACGGCGGTTACTTTATGTCATACGTAGAGTGTTAAAGGATCGTGTATATGCCGCAGTTTCCCGAGCGGCAAGTCAATGCCGGTCCTGACCGGGCTCACGCCCGCGCCGCGCACCAGCCCAGGAAATCGTCGGCCGGCAGCGGGCGGCTGATGCAGTAGCCCTGCGCCATGTCGCAGTGCAGCGCGGCCAGTTCCTCCAGCGTCGCGTCGTCCTCCACCCCTTCGGCCACCACCTGCAGGTGCAGGCTGTGGGCCAGCTCTATGGTGGAGCGGACGATGGCGGTGGAGCCGTCGTCGTGCTGCATGGCCGCCACGAAGGACTGGTCGATCTTGATCGCGTCCACCGGCAGCCGCTGCAGGTAGGACAGCGACGAGTAGCCCGTCCCGTAGTCGTCGATGGCCAGGCGCAGATCCAGACGCTTGAGCCGCGCCAAGGTCTCCAGCGCGGCGGTCGGGTCCTGCATGAGCGCGCTCTCGGTGAGCTCGAATTCGATCCAGTCCGGCTCCGCCCCCCAGGTGGCCAGCGCATGCTCGATGCGTTCCAGCAACCGCGGGTCGTGCAGGTCGCGCGCGGAGAGGTTGACCGACAGCGGCTGCGCGCACCGCCCCTGCTCGTGCCAGGCGTGGCTTTGGCGCAGCGTGGCGTCCAGCATCCAGAAGGTCAGCGGCGTGATCAGCCCCGTCTGCTCGGCCAGCTTGATGAAGCTGCCCGGGTTCACCTGGCCCAGGCGCGGGTGGTTCCAGCGCACCAGCGCCTCGGCGCCGCAGACCTCGCCGGAGGCCATGTGCATCTTGGGCTGGCAATAAAGCATGAGCTCGTCGCGCTCTATGGCGCCGCGCAGCTCGCTCATGAGCGCCATGCGCTGTGCGGACTCGCGGTCCAGCCCCATCTTGAACACCGCCACGGGCGAGCCCGCGCCGCGCGCCTGCATGAGCGCGATGCCGCTGCGCCGGATGAGCATCTCGGCGTCCGCGCCGTGGCCCGGGTACAGGCTGATGCCGGCACTGGCGCGCGCGTCCAGCAGGAAGGCCGACATGTCCACCGGCTCGTCCAGCGCCGCCACGCACTGCTGCGCCACCCGGCAGGCGGCCTCGGCACCGGCGCGCGGCAGCAGCAGGGCGAACTCGGCCTCGGTGAGCCGGCCCAAGAGCCCGCCCTCGCCCACCACGGCCTGCAGCCGCTGCGCCGCGGCGCGCATCAGGCGGTCCACCTCGGTGCTGCCCAGGGCCTCGTTGACCTCGCGCAGGTGCATGAGGCCCACGCGCACCACGGCCAGCGGCCGGCGCTCCTCGCGCGCGGCGGCAATGGCGTCTTCCAGCAGCTCGCGCAGCCGCGCCTGGTTGGGCAGCCGCGTCACGGCGTCGAAGTAGGCCATGCGGCGGATGGTTTCCTCCGCCGCCGCGGCCTTGACGCGGTGGCGCAGCGCCGCCAGCCCAAAGCCCAGGTCCACGGCGGTGGCCAGGAGCAGTTGCACCTCCTTGTCGTCGAAGGCGTCGGTCTCCGCGGCCAGGATGTGGAAGGAGCCCGTGAGCACGCCGTCCACGCGCAGCGGCAGCACCACCACCGAGCCGTAGCCGCGCTCGCGTGCGTCCTTCCGGAAGGGGTAGTCGGGGTCGTGCACCACGTCGCGCAGCACCATGGGTTCGCCCGCCTCCATGCGCTCGGCCAGGGTGCGCCCCAGGCGGCTGGTGTTCCAGTTGCGCCGCAGCGAGAGAAAACCCTCTTCCAGCCCGGCGTGGGCCATTGGGCACAGGGTCAGCGCCTCGTCCTGCTGCAGGTAGCCCACCCAGGCCAGCCGGTAGCCGCACTCCTGCACCGCCACGCGGCAGACCTCCTGCAGCAGCGCCGCCTCGTCGGCGGCCTGCGCCAGCGCGTGGTTGACCGCCGCGCGCACCCGCAGCGCGCGGTTGAGATGGCGCACCTCGGCTTCGGCCTGCTCGCGCCGCCGGCGCAGGCGCAGGATTTCCAGGCCGAAGGCCAGGTCGTCGGCCACCTCGTCCAGGATGCGGCGCTCGCGCCCGTCGAACGCGTCAGGCTCCGGCGCCGCGATGGTGAGCGCGCCGAAGATCTCGCCTTCTATGCGCAGCGGCAGCGACAGCACCGAGCCCAGCCCCCAGCGCCGCGAGAAGTCGCGCCAGAACGGCGGGAAGTCGCCGCCCTGCGCGTCGTTGATGAGGTGCGGCTGCCCGGTGCTGATGGCCAGCCCCGTGGCGCTGTGGCCGCGCTCGCTGTCGTTCCAGCGCAGCGCGTGCATGTCGGCCTCGTCCAGCGGAATGCCGGCCTGCGCCAGCAGCGTGACGGTCTTGTCCTCGTCGTGCTCGGCGCGGCCGATGCGCGCCATGCGGTAGCCCGCCTCCTCCACCACCACGCGGCAGATTTCGCGCAGCAGCGCATCCTCGCTGCGCGCACGCAGCAGGGCACGGTTGCAGCCGGAGAGCGTGCGCAAGGCGCGCTCCAGGCGTTCGAGCTCCTCAAGGCCGGATCGGTTCTTCTGCATCGCTTCCCCGCCGCGGGCGGCCATTGGGCCGATGCATGCATCTACACCTTGCGCGCGCTTTCGTCACCTGCCGCGGTGTACTCAAGCGCTGCGGCTGTAACGGCCGGCAGCGCCCAGCGGCTTGCCGGCCGGCATCCCGGGCACGCAAGACGCGGATCGTCAACACTTCGTGAATCGAGACTCCACGGCATAGGGCTTGGTTTTACGTTCCGTGTTCCTTAGGCTGGAGGCCGTTTTCTTGATCTGCATCAGGCCGCCCTTTGAACCCCTCCTCCCGCGCCCTGCATGGCATAGGGCTGCTGCTGCTGGCAGTGGCCTGCTTCGCCACCCTGGACGCCACCACCAAGCTCATCAGCACCGGCGTGCCGCTGGCCATGGCGCTGTGGGTGCGCTACCTGTTCCAGGCGGTGTCCACGAGCGTGGTGCTGCTGCCCACGCGCGGGAAGACGCTGTTTCACACCCGGCGCCCGGGCCTGCACGCGCTGCGCGCGCTGCTGCTGCTGTCGTGCAGCGCCTTCGCTTTCATGAGTTTCAAGCACATGCCGGTGGGCGAGGTCACGGCCATCGTGATGCTCACGCCGCTGGTGATGACGCTCGTTGCCGCTACCGCGCTGCGCGAGCGCATCTCGCCGGCGCGCTGGCTGTGCGCGGGCGGCGGCTTCGCAGGCGCCCTGGCCGTCATACAGCCCGGCAGCGACGTGTTCGACTGGACGCTGCTCATGCCCTTGGGCGCGCTGGCCACCAACACCGGCTTCCAGATCGTCACCAGCCGCCTGGCGCGCACCGACGACCCGGGCACCATGCACTTCTATACCGGCGCCGTGGGCGCGCTGGTGGCCAGCGCGGCGCTGCCCTTCGCCTGGCAGCCGCTGGGCTCCGGCGTGCTGTGGGCGCTGCTGCTGCTGGTAGGCCTGGTCAGCACGGTGGGGCACTTCCTGCTCATCCTGGCCTACCGCCGCGCGCCGGTGGCGCTGCTCACGCCCTGGCTGTATGCGCAGATCGGCTTTGCGACGCTGGCGGGCTGGCTGGTGTTCCGCCACGCGCCCGACGCGCTGGCGGTGGGCGGCATCGCCGCCATCGCGACCTGCGGCGCGCTGGGCACCTGGCTCAGCGGGCGCGAGCACGCCGCGCGGCTGGCGGGCGCGGGCAGCGCCTGCCGCGCCTGAAGCGACTGCAGTCGCTGAAACGCTGGCCCTCGCGAGCGGCCGCCTTCAGCCTGCGCTACCCGCGCCGCCGAGCGCGTAGGGCCCGCGCGTCAACTGCTCCCGCAGGAAGGCCACGCACACGCGCACCTTGGCCGACTGGCTGGAGCGCAGCGGCGTGACGCCCCACACGTCGGCCGGGTGGCTGTAGGCGGGCAGCACGCGCACCAGCTCGCCGCCGGCCAGGCTGGCGGCCACGTCCCAGTCCGAGGCCAGCAGGATGCCGTGCCCGTCCCGCGCCCATACGCGCACGATGTCGGCATTGTTGGAGGCCAGCGCGCCGCTGACCTTCACCGTCTCCAGCCCGTTTGGGCCGTTGAGCCGCCACACGCCAAAGGGCAGGTCGCGCTCGCGCAGCAGCAGGCACTCGTGCTGCGCCAGGTCGGCCAGCGTCTTGGGGTGGCCCATGCGCTGCAGGTAGCTGGGCGCGGCGCACAGCATGCGAAACGCAGGAACGATGCGGTGCGCCACCAGGTGCGGCTCGTGCACCTCGCCCACGCGCAGGTCCAGGTCGATGTCCTCGGCGATCAGGTCCACCTGGCGGTCCACCACCTCCAGCCAGATGTCCAGCCCCGGATGCCGCCGCGCCAGCAGCGACAGCGCCGGCGCCACGTGGCGCCGCCCAAGGCGAAAGCCGCTGCTGATGCGCAGCGCCCCGCGCGGCTCGGCCTTGCCGCCGGCCACCGTCTCGCCCAGGCGGCCCACCTCCTCCAGGATCTGCTGCGCGGAGCGAAACACCGCTTCGCCGTCCTCGGTCACCGACACGCGGCGCGAGGCGCGGTGAAACAGGCTCACGCCCAGCGACCGCTCCAGGATCGCAATGCGCTTGCTCACGAAGGCCGGCGACGTGCCCAGCTCCTTGGCCGTGGCGGCAAAGCTGCCCCGGCGCGCCGCCAGGCAAAAAACGCGCAGGTCATCGAGGTGGAAGGAGAGGCTCACGGTGCCGGCATCTTAGGCGAGGCGCCGGCACCGGCCGCCCGCCGGCCAGGCCGCTGCCGCGGGCACGGAAAAATTTCTGCCACGAGCCCTCATCTTGCTTTGCGCAGCGCCGATGAGCAGGGCAAGGGCAGGACGGCAAGGCAGCACCGCCACCTGCGCCCAGCGCCCAACGCGGCGTCACGCAACGCGGCCAACCGCATCCACAGCGGGTTGCTGTCGGCTAATAGTTGCGAACTCAACAAGGAGGACAAGATGCTGAACCTCAACCGGCGACAGGCCATGTCCACGCTGTCGGCGCTCATGCTGGCCGGCTGCGGCGGCGGGGAAGACAGCGGCCTGGACCTCTCCATGCCCACGTCCGGCACCACGGCGGCGCCCCTGGCCACCGAGCAGGCCAAGGAAGTCGCCGGCAACACGCCGGCGCAGACACCGCAGGCGCCGCCGCAGTTTTTGTTGTGGGACGCCGGCAGCGGGCCCAGCCGCGACTTCTGGAGCCGCCACCTCGCACTGCCGTGGAAGCACCGCAACACCGGCGACTGGCTGGACGCCCAAGGCCTGCCCCAGGGCGACGTGCCCTGGGCCAGCTTCCCCGTGAGCGGCCAGCCGCGCGTCTACGAGGTGGACATCACCGCGCTGGTACGGCACTGGGTGGACAGCGGCGAGAACCGCGGCGCCTTCCTGCGCGGCAGCGGCACCACGGGCTCCGCCTACGCCATCTGGAGCGGGCGCGAGTCCGAGGTGCCGCCGCAACTGCTGGTCACCACCGACCAGGGCAGCTTCAACTGCGCCGGCATGCTCTGCGGCTTCGACCCCTCCACCTACCGCAGCCCGGACACGCGGCAAAGCGCCACCCACAAGCCCTCGGCCCCCGTCATGGTGCAGTTCGACCTGAGCGCGGTGCAGGGCTCGGTGCAGTCCGCGCTGATGCGGCTCAACTGCCTGCAGGCCAACTACGTGTTCACGGTCAAGGTGTTCGAGGTCGATGCGCCGCGCTTCAATCTCGGCACGGACGGCCAGGCGCCGCGCATGGGCCTGGCGGCCCAGGGCGAGGCGGCGCTGAAGTCGCACCCCTCGGTGCTGCGCTGCGGCGACTTTGGCAACCTCGCGCGCGGCGCGGTGTTCGATGAGGTCCTCACCGACTCGCGCAACCCCTGCCAGCAACTGCCCGACCCCGATGCACCGGGCACGACCATGCTGCGCGGGCAGTTCGTTCCCCAGACCCACGCCTCCTTCCACGCCGTCACGCAGCTCCTGCGCGGCGACGCCGCCGACCCGCTGCGCCCGGCCCTGCCCGCCACGTATGACGAGCTCTACTGCCGGCTGTACTTCATGCTGGAAGACGACTGGAACAGCACCGCGGACGTCCACAAGATCGCCCTGGGCTGGGACCTGCGCATGGGCTGGTGGAACGACTACGCCGGCGGCTACTGGTACTCCATCACCGGCAACGGCGGACGCCGCGGCTCCGGCAAGAAGCACTTCTGGCCCGCGGGCAGCTCCGGCGGCGTGCAGCTCGCCGACCGCTGGGGCTACGACGGCCATTCCGTGCGCCTGTGCGCCGGCATAGACCCCGGCGACGGCAACCCCTACTCGCGGCTGCGCCCGCTGCAGGACTACGTCTACTCGCTGGACCAGCCCAGCGACTACGGCGTGATCGAGCGCTTGGGCAGCGCGGCCATCGCCAAGGGGCGCTGGCACTGCGTGGAGCAGCGCATCAAGATCAATTCCGTCACCGGTCCCTACGACGAGCTGGGCAACGGCGAGTCCGTCCCCGACGGCGAGCTCGACACCTGGCTCGACGGCGTGCTCGTGAGCGAGCGCCGCGGCCTGCGCTGGCGCTGCCACCCCGAGATGGCGCTGCGCGGCCCGTGGATCAACTGGTACTTCGGCGGCCGCGCCCTGCCCGACATGACCATGCACTACCGCATGAACCACTTCGTCCTGGCCACCGAGTACATCGGCCCGCGCGTGGGCTGAACCGGACGGCCGCGCCGCCGGCCCCGGCCGCATCGAGGTCGCCCGCACTGCCGCCACTGCCGCCACTACTGCCACGCCCTGCCAGCCGCGGCAGCCGCACGCCACCCGGCTGGCAGGCCGCGGCCGGCCTGCGGCGCCAAGTGCTTGTCGCGCAAGCACCTGGCGCGGCCAGGGGTCGCTGGCACGTTTCTTGGGATGTCGGCACATGAACACCGTCCCCACTCCCGCCCAGGGCGAGGCCGGCGACAGCGGCAAGCCCAAGCTCATCTCGCTGTACCAGCCCCGCAAGAAGATCTACGCCCGCTCGGTGAAGGGGCAGTTCAACCACTGGCGCTGGGCCCTGGTGTGGCTGACGCAGCTCGTCTTCTACGGGCTGCCGTGGCTGATGTGGAACGACCGCCAGGCCGTGCTGTTCGACCTGGGCGCGCGGCGCTTCTTCCTCTTCGGCCTGATCTTCTATCCGCAGGACCTGATCTACCTCTCGGCGCTGCTCATGGTCTCGGCCTACGGGCTGTTCCTCTTCACCGCCGTGGGCGGCCGGCTGTGGTGCGGCTACGCCTGCCCGCAGACGGTCTACACCGAGATCTTCATGTGGGTGGAGCGCAAGTTCGAAGGCGAGCGCACCGCCCGCATCCGGCTGGACGCCGCGCCCTGGGGCGCCGAGAAGCTGCTGCGCAAGGGCGGCAAGCAGGCCGCGTGGATCGCCATCGCGCTCTGGACCGGCTTCACCTTCGTGGGCTACTTCACGCCCATCAAGACGCTGGCCGGCGAGGTCATGAGCTTCACCACCAGCCCCTGGGAAACCTTCTGGGTGCTGTTCTACGGCTTCGCCACCTGGGGCAACGCCGGCTTCATGCGCGAGCAGGTGTGCAAGTACATGTGCCCCTACGCGCGCTTCCAGAGCGCCATGTTCGACAAGGACACGCTCATCATCAGCTACGACGCCGAGCGCGGCGAGCCGCGCGGCGCCCGCTCCAAGAAGGTGGACCCGGCCCAGGCCGGCCTGGGCTCGTGCATCGACTGCACACTGTGCGTCCAGGTCTGCCCAACCGGCATAGACATCCGCAAGGGCCTGCAGTACGAGTGCATCGGCTGCGCCGCCTGCGTGGACGCCTGTGACGAGGTGATGGACAAGATGGGCTACGCCCGCGGCCTGGTGCGCTACGACACGCAAAACGGGCTGCAGCAGCACCTCACGCGCGGCCAGGTCCTGGCCCGCGTGCGGCGCCCGCGCATCCTGATCTACACGGCCATCCTCATCGTGATCTGCCTCGCCGTGGGCGCCAGCATCGCCCTGCGCACGCCGTTCAAGGCCGACATCGTCCGCGACCGCTCGACGCTGGCGCGCCAGGTCGAAGGCGGCTTCGTGGAGAACGTCTACCGGCTGCAGGTCATGAACGCCGCCGAAGCCCCGCAGGCCTATGGCGTCTCGGTCGATGGCCTGCCGGGGCTGCAACTGGCCGAGCCCGTCAAGCTCACGCTGGGCCCGGCCGAGGCGCAGTGGGTGACGGTGCTGCTGCGCGTGCCGCCGGAAACGGCCGCCGCCACGCCGGCCGGCGCGCACGAGATCCACTTCACCATCGAGCGCCAGGCCTCGGCCGGCGAGCCCGCGCGCACGCTGCGCGAAAAGTCCACCTTCGTGCTGCCCCGATGAGCCGGGCACGGCAGGCCCGCCGAAGAAGCGGGCCCCGGAGGGAGACCTTGGGACGCCGCGGCGTCCCTTTTTTGTTGGCGGGACCGGGGGCTGCGTGAGCGTGGGCCACCGGGCGGCTGCCGCCACCCGCCGCCCGCGCCAAGCACGTCAGGAAGCGCTGTCGCGCGGCGGCGCCGCCAGGCACGCCACCCGCGCCAGGAATTCGTCGCGCGTCGCGTGCGCGAACCACGGATGCGTGCGGCGCTGCTCCAGCACCTGGCTTACCGCGCGCGCGGCGCGTGCATGGCCGCTGAACAGCAGCGTCTCGGCCGGCAACGTGAAGACCTGCTGCGTGACGCTGTCCCACAGCGCCTCGGGGTCGGCCGGCCACGGCTGGAAGGGGCAGGCGTCCACCGCCAGCAGACTGCCGCAAAACAGCCGGTCGCGCCACAGGAAGCTCAGGCAGCCCCGGGTGTGGCCCGGTGTCGCCAGCACCCGGATCACTTCGCCGCCAAAGGGCAGCACCGGCGGCGCTGCGGGGGCCACGGCCCCGTGGGGGGCCTCGTGCATGATCAGCGGCGCCTGCAGCGCCTGCAGCGCCCTGCGCTCGCCGGGCGGCAGGGCCGCGTCGTGCTCATGCGTGCGCAGCATCCAGCGCAGGCGCAGCCGATGCTCGTCGAGCATGGCCAGCAGCACCGGCGCGTCCGTGCCGCGCGGGTCCACGAGCACGGCCTCGCCGGCGTCCAGGTCGGCCAGCAGGTAGCTCACCGAGCCGCAGGCCTCGTCGTGCAGCATGCGGAAGTACATGGCAGCGCTCAGGCCTTGTCCTCGCCGACGAGCAGCCGCGTATCGCTCACGTAGCGGTGCGGCGGCACTTCCAGGTTGGTCGGCGCGGGCTTGTTCCTGAACACGCGCCCGGCACCATCGAACGTGGAGCCGTGGCAGGGGCAGAGGTAGCCGCCGGCCCAGTCCGCGGGCAGGCTGGCGTTGCCGCCGCCCGCGGGCGCGGCGCTGGGCGAGCAGCCCAGGTGCGTGCAAATGCCCACCGCCACGAACAGCTCCGGCCGTATGGAGCGGCCGGCATTGCGGGCGTAGGCGGGCTGCTGGTCCCGGGCGGACGCGGGGTCGGCCAGCGCACCGGTGTTCTTCTGCAGCGCCGCGATCATCTCCGGCGTGCGCCGCACTACCCATACCGGCTTGCCGCGCCACTCCACGGTCTTCATGCCGCCGGGCGGGATGTCGCTGACGTCCACTTCCACTGCCGCACCCAGGGCCTTGGCCCGCTCGCTGGGCGCGAAGGTGGAAACGAAGGGCACGGCCGTGGCCACGGCGGCAGCGCTGCCGGCGGCACCGGTGGCGATGAGCCATTGGCGGCGTTCGGGATCGGCCGGCGCAGCGGGTTGCAAGGCGAGGTCTGTCATGTCGTTGTTCCCCAAGGTGGATGCCCTCACCTATCAAGATGCGGGCCAGTCGCCCACCGGCCGCCGGCACCCGCACCCGCGCAAGTCCGCCCGGGACGGCAGGGCCTGCGCCCGCCCGCCAGGCCGGCGCGATGCCGCCACCTGCCCTACCTGCCCTGCCAGCCCTGACAGCCCTGGCAGCCCTGGCAGTGCCCCCGGCCCACGCGGGCGCCGCACAGGGCGTTACACGTGGACGGTCCGCAGCCGCCGGCGGCTTGCACAAAGTCAAAACTGGGCCAAGGCGACCGCCTAAGCTGTACCAAGGGTGCGCGGCACGCGCCGGCGGCTCGCGGCTGCGGGCGCGCGGCCGGCCGCACCTGCGCGGAGGCTTTGTCATGAACAGCAATCGCATCCCCTGCCTGCTGGCCGCGGCCTGCGCCGCGCTGACCCTGGGCGTGGGTGCTGCCGTGCTCACCGGCACCAGCCCCGCGGGCTGGCCCTATGCCGAAGGCGGCAGCGACCCGCAGGACGAGACGCAGCTCATCGTCCGCCGCGCGCAGCACAACCTGCTGGTGATGGTGGCCGGCCACGCCGCGCCGCTGCAGCCCGTGCAGGGCGCACGGCTGCGCATCACGCAGCAGCCCGGCCCCGCCGACCAAGCGACGCCCCGGCCCGGCTACGACCGCATGCTCACGGGCTCATGGGTGCTGGTGGACCTGCCCGGCGGCCAGTACGACGTGGACCTGCTGCACCGCGGCCGGCTGCAGCGCCAGCCGCTGTCCATCAGCCCCGGCGAGCAGCCCCCGGCCCTGGTGTTCTACGTGGACGGCGCGCAGGCGGCGCCGGATTGAGCCGCACCCGGGTGCGCGAGGCGCGCCTCCCGCTGCGCGTTCGCCCCCATGGCCGATGTGTGCCCGCACCAGGCCGACACCCGGCACGGCCCTGCCGGGCGCCCACCCGCGTCCCCTCGGCTGCGTGAGGGTCGGCCGCAAACTTGCGCCTGATCAAGCCAAGCACCCCTTCCTCTCGAAAAATGGGTTCTCGCGCGGGCGCTTCCGCACCGTGCCCCGCCTGGCAAGCTCTAACGGAGGACACCGTGTACCCAAGAATCCTGGTTCCGGTGGATGGCAGCGACGCCTCCGTGCGCGCACTGCGCGAAGCGGCCGCGCTGGGTCGCGCCCTGGGTTCCGCGCTGGTGCTGCTGCACGTGGTGGACACCTACCAACTGCTGCTGGCCAAGGCGACACAGGCCGGCTTCGACGAGGCGCGCGAGGCGCTGCTGGCCCGCGGCCAGGCCTTGCTGCAGGCCTGCGGCCAGCAGGCCGGACAGTCCGGCGTGGCCTGCGACACGGTGCTGCGCGAGGTGATGTCCAGCCGCGTGTCCGCCGCCATCGTGGACGAGGCCACGCGCCAGGACTGCAGCCTCATCGTCATGGGCACGCACGGCCGCAACGGCCGCACCCGGCTGCTGCTGGGCAGCGACGCCGAGCGCGTGGTGCATGCCGCGCTGGTTCCCGTGCTGCTCGTGCAGCAGGACAGGGCCGACGGCCCAGCCGTCGGATGACCCACCCGCCGCCCCCCGCGGCACCACTTGGAGAAGCCGGATGTACGCCAGGATCCTCGTCCCCATAGACGGCAGCGACGCCGCCGCCCAAGGCCTGCGCGAAGCCATCGCCCTGGCCCGCGAGCTCAAGTCCACCCTCGTGCTGCTGCACGTGGTCAACGAATACCCGCTGCTCATCGACATGGCCGCAGCCACCAACGCCGAGGCGCTGCGCCAGGACTTGTGGGACTTCGGCAAGGAGCTGCTCGCCCAGGCCAGCCGGGACGCCAGCGAGGCCGGCGTCCCGGCCGAAAGCCTGGTGCGCGAGATGATCTCCGGCCGCGTGGGCGACTTGATCGCCGAGTCGGCGTCCCAGCAAAGCTGCCGGCTCATCGTCATGGGCACGCACGGCCGCCGCGGCCTCACGCGGCTGGCGCTGGGCAGCGATGCGGAAATCACGCTGCGCTGTGCGCCCGTGCCGGTATTGATGGTGCGCCGGCATGGTATAGACCCCTGAGGGCCGCACCCGCGGCCGGCCCTGCCCAACCAACCGCCCAAACAAACCCGCTCGATGAACCCGACGCTTTCCCCCGACGCCGCCCGCGACGCGCCCCCCGGCCCCGGCGACGCGCTGCTGCTCGTGGACGTGCAGCACGACTTCCTGCCCGGCGGCGCCCTGGCCGTGCCGCAAGGCGACCGGGTGCTGGCGCCGCTGCAGCGCTGCCTGGCCGCCTTCGCGCGGCAAGGCCTGCCGGTGTTCGCCACGCGCGACTGGCACCCCGCCGCGCACTGTTCCTTCACCGCGCAGGGCGGCCCCTGGCCGCCCCACTGCGTGGCGGGCAGCGCGGGCGCGGCATTCCCGCAAGCGCTGCAATGGCCCCCGGGCGCCACCGTCGTGTCCAAGGGAACCGAGACGGGCCAGGAGGCCTACTCCGGCTTCGCCGGCACGGAGCTGGCCGCGCAATTGAAGGCCGCCGGGGTGCGGCGCCTCTTCGTCGGCGGCCTGGCTACCGACTACTGCGTCAAGAGCACGGTGCTGGACGCGCGGGAGCACGGGTTTGACGTGGTGGTGCTGCGCGACGCGGTCGCGGCAGTGAACGTGCAGCCCGCCGACGGCGAGCAGGCGCTGGGCGCCATGGCCCAGGCCGGTGCGGCCTTGCGCGACAGCGCCCAGGCGCTGGGCTGAGCCGCGCGGTGCACGCCCGGGGCGTGAGCCCCGAAGCACGGCGCCTGAACGGCGCCTTGCAAAAGGTGGTCAGGGCCCGGGCCGCCGGCGCATCAACGCGCCGGGCCGCGCGGACGCGATACGTTGGCCGGCGGCGGGCCGCGACGCTCCAGGTGGCGGAAGGTGATGCGGCCCTTGCTGAGGTCGTAGGGCGACAGCTCCAGCGACACGTTGTCGCCGGCCAAGATGCGAATATGGTGCTTCTTCATGCGCCCGGCCGTGTACGCCACGAGCTCATGCCCGTTTTCCAGCGACACGCGAAACCTCGAGTCGGGCAACACCTCGCGCACGACTCCGTTCATGGAGATGAGTTCTTCCTTGGCCATGGCATCACGCTTTCTGTAGTGTGGTTGTACGGTCATCGATCCACGCCAGACCCTCGGACTGGGCATGGCACAGCGCCGCCTGGGCGGTGTCGAAGACGGGAATGAGGCGCATCACGCGGTCGTGCGTGCCGCTGCGGATGGAGACGGAAGCCGTGTAACGGCCGTCATGGCGCTGCTTGGCCAAGGGCGAGACGCGGTACTTGCCGACGGTGGTGAAAATGTCGATGGAAATCTCTCAATGCGGCCGGCAGCGCAAGCCTGCCGAAAAAGCCGGCGCCTTGCGTGGAGGCAGGGGAACACGGGAGACGGCCCCTTCACAGGGCCCAAACAGGCCGCGAAGCCGCCCTTGCCTTCTTGAAGGGCCGGCGGCGCCGGCAACGTGACCGAAGAGGCGAGGCGAGCAAGGCTGCGTCGGTCGCGTACAGGCTTGCAGGAGTGGGCACGCATCGCGCGTGCGAACGCGTTAATGTAGCACTTCTCGTACCAGGAGCCCACGGCGGGGCTGAGACGGCCCCATGGCCAGTCCTGTCTTGGCACGGCTGCGGCCCGGCTCACCTGGTTGCGTTGTCAACCTGAAGGGGTACTGCGACCTGCACCATGCCTTCGAAACAAAGACGGCCCGCAAAGCCCCGCGCCGGCAAGCGCCGGGTCTTGGTGTTAAGGTGTCCGGGTAGGTACTCAAGACCGTCTTCAACAGGTCTCCTCTGTTTTCCGCTGGCGCCGCCGGCCGGTTCCGGTCGAATCTCTGGATGATTTTCTTGGCGTCTCTGCCTGCGCCGCATGTGTGGCGCGTGAAACAGCACAGAGAGATTTCGACATGACGACTCAAACCGGCACCGTGAAGTGGTTCGACGATGGCAAGGGCTTCGGCTTCATCACTCCCGATGACGGCAGCAAGGACTTGTTCGCCCACTTCAGCCAGATCCAGAACAACGGCGGCTTTCGCTCGCTGAGCGAGCAGCAGCGCGTGCAGTTCGAAGTGACGCAAGGCCAGAAGGGCCCGCAAGCCTCCAACATCCGCCCGGTCTGATGACCGCAGGCCGTGCCCGGCACGGCCTCCATGGCGACCAAGCCGCGGCCCCCGGCCGCGGCTTTTTTCATTTTGAGGAGCCGCGATGAACAACCTGCAGGAAGCCACCGAGCGCATCTGCGAGCTCAAGGGCAACCTCGTGGCCCTGGACGCGCTGATCACCGCGCTGCTGCAGGTCATGCCTGCATCGGCCCGCGCCCAACTCCCGGCCACATTCGAGCGCTGCGCCGAAATGGCACGCACCGCGCTGCTGCACACGCCCATCTCCGAGCACTCCATCGCCGCCTTCGAGCACGACGTGCGGCGCACGCACGACCTGCTGGCACCCGCGCCCAAGGCGGCGCAATGACCGGCCGCCGCATAGGCGCCATAGAGCCCTTGCTGCTGGCCGCGGCACGCATCACCACGTACGAGCAGGACCGCGTGCTCACGGGCGCCAGCGGCTTCTTTTTCGAGCGCGAAGGCCGGCTGTTCGTGGTCACCAGCCGCCACGTGCTGCACGACGAACCCAGCGGGCATTTCCCCGACCGCATGGAGCTGGAACTGCACACCGACAGCGCAGACCTGGGCCGCTCCGTGGCCTTCTCCATGCTGCTGTACCGCGACGGCCGCAGCGTGTGGCGCGATGCCGGTGACGACGGCGGCGCCATAGACGTGGCCGCCGTCGAGCTGGACCGCGCGGCCCTGCCCCGCGCCATGGCCTTCGCCGCGTTCACGCCGGCACACCTGCAGTCATCGCTGGAGGACGTGGAAGTCGGCAGCCCGCTGCTGATCCCAGGCTTTCCCCTGGGCTTTCACGACGCGCTGCACCATCTGCCCGTCGTGCGCCAGGCGGCGATCGCCTCGTCGTTCGGCCTGCGCTTCCAGGGACAGGGTTATTTCCTGACCGATGCGCGTACCCACCGCGGCACCAGCGGCGCTCCCGTGGTGATGCGCGACCCGGCGCCCAACGCCGCGCTCAAGGCGCTGCCGTGGAAGCTGCTGGGTGTGCACTCGGCGCGCATGGACATGGCCAGCCGCGATCTGGTGCAGGACGAGGCCCTGGGCCTCAACTGCGCGTGGTACGCCGATGTGCTGATGGCACTGACCAAGCGCTGAAACCGGACAAGAGCCGGGAACACCACAAGCCGCCGCACGCCGCAAAGGCTTGCGGCGCCAGCCCGGCGCGGCCCGCCGCCTACGCCTGCCGCTTGTGCTGCATCGACGTCGCGTAGCGGCACACGTTCTGGCCCGTGGCCGTGAGCCGCAACGTGCCGCCATGCCATTCCAGCCAGTCCAGCGCCACGTAGTCCTCCACGTAGCCCACCGGGATGTCGCAGGCCAGCCGGTTCTTGAGCAGTTCCACGGTCAGCGGCAGGCCGTCACGCAGGGCTTCGCGCCGGGCTTCGCGCCGGGACGCGGGAGGGGTGTTGAATGCACGGGCCATGGTGTGGACCTCCACTGTGAAGACCCACAGTAGCAGCAAGCAATGCCGCTCGGACGGTAGGGAAGAAACTAAATATCGTCCCGGCCATGCGCAATGCACGGGACGGCGAAGGACAAGCCCCTGCGCGACCTGCGCTCAATCCCGCGCCAGGCCGGGCTGCCCCTCGCCCACCGCCGCCTCCTCCATCGCATGGAAGGCGCGCCAGTGGTCCAGCAGCACGCGGCCCGTGCGCCCGCGGTGCAGCGCCAGCGACAACTGCAGGCGCTGCGGCGTGGCCTCGTCGGCCGCACGCGGGCCGGACGCCTGCAGCACCAGCACGCCGTCGGCGGCGCCATAAAGGGCTTGAACCTCGCGCCCGTCCGGCAGCTCCTGCACGTCGCCGGCCAGCGGCCCGCCCGCGGGACACAGCGCCAGCACCGCGGCGCCGGTGCCGCGCGCCAGGTCCTTGCAGGCCGCGGCCAGGGCGCCCAGGCGATGGGCGGCGTCGGCGTGCGCGTCCAGCGCCGCAATGCCGCTGCGCAGCAGCGGCAGCGGGTCCACCACCAGCAGCGGCGTCCTGCCCGCGAAGGACTCGCGCGCCGCCCGCGCCCACGCCGCCAGCCCGGCCAGGCCCACGGCCGCGTCCGCTTCCCACAGCGTCAGCGCCTGGCCCTCGCGGGCGAGATAGGCGTCCAGCGCCGCGGCCACGCGCACGACGTCCTCCGGCGCCAGCAGGCCGCCTTCGATGCGCCGCGCGTCCAGCTTGAGCCGGCGCGCCAGCGCGCCATGGACGAGCTGCTCGCGCGCCATCTCGTAGCCCGCATACAGCGCCGGGTGGCCGTTGGCCGCGGCATGGTCCAGGCAATGCGCCGCCAGCGTCGTCTTGCCGGCCTTGGGCGGGGCCAGCAGCAGGTACAGCCGCCCGGCGCGAAAGCCGCCGTGCAGCAGGCTGGTCAGCCCGGGAAACGGCGTGGCCACCACGGCGGCCGCCGTGTCGGTGAGCGCGCGCATCAGCTCGTCGCGCACGCCCGCCAGCGGCCCCGGCGCCGCACGCTCCCCCACGGCAGGCGCGGGCGGTGCTTCCGCTTGGGCGCACGCCGCAGCCGCGCCGGCTTCCTGCGCCGGTACCGCACCCCGCACGCGCTGGCGCAGGCGGCCCAGCGCCTCCTGGAACAGGGCTGGCGGGATGGGCTCCAGCCGCGCCAGCAGCTCGGCCTGCTTGTCGAGGTTGGGCGGCAGGTCTATGCCGGCTTCCGCGCTGAACGAGGGCGCCAGCCCGGGCGCGATGAACACCGACCACAGCGCGGTGGCCGCATGCAGCCCCGGCGGCAGCGCCACGCCGCCGGCGGGCGTGGCGGCATCGCCCGCGGCGCCCGGCCGCAGCCGCACGGCGGGCAGCTCCGGCAGGTACGCCTCCTGGAGCAGCGACAGGAACTCGCGCGCCTCGTCGGCCGGCACCGGCTCGGCCAGCGGCAGCCACAAGTCGTAGCCCTCGCGGCCATTGACGGAGAAGGCCGCTTCGGGCAGCGACAAGTCCTCGATCAGCGCCTTGCCCAGGTGCAGCAGCGCGGCGCAGTGCGCATCGCCCTGCCCGCGCGAGACGCCGTGCAGGCCCACGGCCATCAGCCGCACGCGGCCCTGGGCGTCCGTGAAGGCTGGCGAGGCCGCCTCGCCGCCCATGAGCTGCCGCTGCAGCGCGGCCAGCTCAGGCGCGGGCGCCTCGGGCAGCAGGAACAGGCGGCGGAGCTGGTCGAGCAGGCGTTGCGTGCGGGCGGTGTCCTGGGTCATGGGCAAAGGCGGCGTGGCGCATCAAACCGGAGGGCCGGAATGCTACCGGGCCACGCCGCCCGTGCCGAACGGCCGGCGCGTCAGAACGCGTGCCGCACGCCCACGGCCAGGCCGGTCTGCGAGCCGTCGAAGGCGGGCAGGCCGCCGGGCGAGCCGCCGCTGGCCGACACGTTCATGCGCGCGCCGTCGTTGCGGATGTGCCCGGCCGTCACGTAGGCCGCCGTGCGCTTGGACAGCGCATAGGTCGTGCGCAGCGACAGCAGGGTCGCCTGGTTGTCGCTGCCGCGGTAGTCCAGCTTGGCCAGCTGCGCCTCCAGCGACAGCGCCGGGGTGACGGCGTAGGCCGCCTCCACGTAGCCGATGTCGCTGCGCCGCGCGATGGCGGTGACGGACTCGTTGTCGCGCCGGATCCAGCCCGCGCCCACCTTCCACGCGCCCAGCTTGGCGTAGGCGGTGGCGAAGAGGCGCTGGTCGTGCAGGTCGCTGGAGGTCAGCCCGGCCGTGGCCGAGGAGCCCGCGCCGCCGCGCTGGCGGTCCCACGCCAGGGCGCCGCCCCAGCCCTCGGTGTCGTACTTGAGCATGGCCGAGGCGGCGCGGCAGGCCTGCTTGTCGGCGGCGCTCTCGCCGCCGCAGGCCGTGCCGCCCGGCGCGGCGCCGATGTCGCGGCCCAAGCTGTAGTTCAGGCCCGCGCTGAAGGCGCCCCAGCGGCCCTGCCAGGCGATGGCGTTGTCAAAGCGCGCCTGCGGGATGTAGGGGTCCAGCGAGCCCACGCCGTAGATGTTGGGGCCGAAGATGCCCGCGTCCAGCATGGACAGGTAGAAGTAGCTGTACTGCCGCCCCAGCGTCACCTGGCCCCAGCCGGGGCCGGCCAGGCCGACGAAGGCCTGGCGGCCGAACAGCCGCCCGGACTGGTTGAGCCCGCCCGTGTCCGGGCCGAAGCCGGACTCCAGCGTGAAGATGGCGCGCAGGCCGCCGCCCAGGTCCTCGCTGCCGCGCAGGCCCCAGCGCGAGGGCAGCGTGGCCGTGATGTTGGGCATGCGCGTGAGCGTGCCGCCGTTGGCCGCGCCGCCGGTGGGCGCCACGTGGTTGAGCCGCTCGACGGCCACGTCGATCAGGCCGTAGAGCTGCACGCCGGCAGGCGCCTGCGCCTGCGCCTGCGCGGCGCCGGCCGCGGCGGCCAGGGCCGCGGCGGCAATGAGGGTGTGCTTGTTCATGTCTCCTCGTTCCCTTCCTTTGGTTGTGGAACTGCATCGGCTGCGCGTTGCACGGGCAAGCGCAGGCCTCCTTCACCTGAGACGCAGCAGCCGCGCCGCGTTCTCCTTGAAGATGAGCGGCTTGACTTCAGGCTTGAAGCCGGCCTCGTCGAAATCCTTCATCCAGCGCTCCGGCGTGATGAGGGGGTAGTCGCTGCCGAAGAGCATGCGGTCCTTGAGCAGCGAGTTGGCGTACTGCACCAGTTGCGCCGGGAAATACTTGGGGCTCCAGCCGGAGAGGTCTATCCAGACGTTGGGCTTGTGCAGCGCCAGCGACAGCGCCTCGTCCTGCCACGGCCAGCTCGGGTGGGCGATGACGATCTCGATGTCCGGCCAGTCGATGGCCACCTCCTCCAGCAGCATGGGGTTGGAGTTGGCGAGCTTCAAACCGCCGCCGCAGCGCATGCCGCTGCCGATGCCGGAGTGGCCGCTGTGGAAGATGGCCGGCAGCTTGTACTCGGCGATGACCTCGTAGATGGGCCAGGCCATGCGGTCGTAGGGCAGGAAGTCCTGCACCGTCGGGTGGAACTTGAAGCCCTTGACGCCCTCTTCCTCGATCAGCCGCCGCGCCTCGCGCGCGCCCATCTTGCCCTTGTGCGGGTCGATGCTTGCGAAGGCGACCATCATGTCCGCGTTGTCGCGCGCGGCCCGCGCGATCTCCTCGTTGGGAATGCGCCGGCGACCGAGCTTGGCCTCCGAGTCCACCGTGAACATCACCAGGCCGATGTTGCGCTCGCGGTAGTAGGCCACCGTCTCGGCGATAGTCGGCCGCTTGCCGTTCTTGAAGTACTTGTCGGCGGCGCGGTCGTACTCCTCGGCGTAGTTGTCGAAGGGGTTCCAGCACGACACCTCGGCGTGCGTGTGGATGTCTATGGCGATGAGCTTGTCGAGGTCCATGGGTGTCTCGGGGGAATGCACGGCCCGCCTTGGGGCAGGCCGTGCGAGGTTGATCACTGGCAGCTGAAGCTTTCAGCCGCCTCCAGGCTGCCGCTGCCCTTGTAGCGCGCGACCTGCGGGTAGGGGCACAGCGGGCGGGTGCGGTCCGCGGCCCAGCTTGCGGGCACGTCGGCGTTGACGCCGCCGCGCGCCGAGGCCACGACGGCCTGCGGCGCCTGGCCCTGCTCCACCCACTTCACCAGCGGCGTGAGCATGTCGAACTGGTCCGTGGCCGGGCCGCCGGAGCAGTGGCCCATGCCGGGCACGCGGTAGAGCCTGGCGAAGCTGCCGGCATCGCCGCCGTTGCTGGCGCGCAGGCCGTCATACCAGGCGGCGGTGTCGTTGACCGAGAAGATCGGGTCGCCCACGCCGTGGTAGACCATCATCTTGGCGCCGCGGTTCTTGAGCGCGCCCAGGTCCGTCGGATTGGGCGGGGCCATGAAGCCCATGGCCGACTCGGCATAGACCCCGGCCGTGGCCGTGATGCCCGCGGCCAGCGCATCGATGCTGGCGCCCAGCGCGAAGGCCGCGCCGTCGAAGCCGGCGGCCGCTTGCGGCGGCGTGTTGAAGATGAAGGCCACGGCGCCCGCGTCGCGCTGCAGCGGCGAGGCGAACTCCCAGGAGGCGATGCCGCTGCCGGCGATGCCGCTGTCCCAGGGGAAGCTGGCGTAGATCGGGGCGCCGGTGCTGGTGGTGGCGCCGGCAAAGATGGAGGCCACCACCGTCTTCTGCGCGTCGCTCAGGCAACTGCCGTCGCGCCCGCCGCTGCCGCAACTGGGCACGTCGCGCGCCAGGTTGAAGGCCGCCTGGCAGGCCGCCGTGTCCTGCACCAGGCCGTCGGCGGCGCCGTCCAGCGCATCGCACTTGGCCAGCACGGCGCGGCCCACGAGCTGGCGCTCCGCCAGCGTGAAGGCCGTTTCCAGGCCCGCCGGCGTGGCCGGGTCGTTGGGCGCGGCCACCAGCGAGGCGTAGCGCTGCCCGCCCCAGATGCTGGCCACCGCCGCCTTGGGCAAATTGAAACCCGGCGCACCGGCGAGGTAGCCGTCGTACCAGTCCGGGTGCCGCGCCGCGGCCACGAAGGTGTGGCGCCCGCCGTTGGAGCAGCCGCCGAAGTAGGAGCGGTCCGGCGCCTTGCCGTAGGCGCGGCGTATGGACTCCTTGGCCATGGGCGTGAGCTTCTCCACGGCCTGGTAGCCGTAGTCCAGCCGCGCCTGCGGATCGATGCCGAAGGTGGGGTCGGTGTTGGGCTGGTGGCCCGCGTCCGAGCTGATCACGGCAAAGCCCTGGACCAGCGCGCCGGTGAGCGGCCCGCCGCCCAGGGCGCCCGCTGCGGGCACCACCGCGCCGTCCATGCCGCCGTTGGCCTGGTAATAGAAGCGCCCGTTCCAGGCCTTGGGCAGGCGCAACTGGAAGCCGACGGCGTAGCTGCGGCCGTCCACCGTGCTGGTGCGCTGGGCCATGTGGCCTTCCACCAGGCAGTGCTCGGGAGCCGGCGTGCTGGCCGTCAGCACCGTGCCGGCCGCGACCGTGCTGACCTTGTCGATGACGGTGCCGGCCTGCCCCGCCAGCTTGGCGCCCAGCTCGTCGCAGCCGCCCGCCAGCGCGGCTGGGGTGGCGGCGGCCAGCTGCGGCAGCGCATGGGCCGTGTCGGCGGGAACGGGCGCGGCGTCATCGCCGCTGCCGCCGCAGGCGGCCAGCGACAACAGCGCCAGCGCGCCCAACCCCAGCGGCAAAGCGGGTCCGATAACGAAAGGCTTGGTACGCATGGGCAACGAGGTCTCCTGTGCTGTTGTTGGACTTCATGCCGCGCCCGGAACGGCCCTGGAGACTCCTGGGCAACGGCATATGCTTAAGTTTATTAATCATTCAGAGTCCGCATCACCGGGATTCCCCTAACCCGTCCAGCCCACATTCACAACTATGACTGTGTATTCAGGGAAAACACCAAGATCACCACCCGTCAATTTGCTTAAGACTATTAACCATCAACGCACCACACCGAACAACCATGCATCCCGACTTCACCCCCGCCGCCGGCCTGCTGGCCGATCTGGACCTGCTGCACGTGGAAACCTGCGGCCCCGTGCTGCACGTGCGCCTGATGCGCCCGGCCAAGCGCAACGCCATCAGCGATCCGCTCATCCAGCAGTTGCACACCGTGTTCATCAACCTGCCGCAGGCCACCCGCGCGGTGGTGGTCAGCGGCGAGGGCGAGCACTTCTGCGCCGGGCTGGACCTGTCGGAGCTGGTGGAGCGCGACATCGGTGCCGGCGTGCAGCACTCGCGCATGTGGCATGCGGCCTTTGACGCCGTGCAGTTCGGCCGCGTGCCGGTCGTGGCCGCGCTGCATGGCGCGGTGGTGGGCGGCGGGCTGGAGCTGGCGTCGAGCTGCCACATCCGCGTGGCCGACGACTCGGCCTACTTCGGCCTGCCCGAGGGGCAGCGCGGCATCTTCGTGGGCGGCGGCGGCTCGGTGCGCATTCCGCGCCTCATCGGCGTGTCGCGCATGACCGACCTCATGCTCACCGGCCGCGTCTACGACGCCGACGAGGCCCAGGCCGTCGGCCTGGTGCAGTACCGCGTGGCCGAGGGCCAGGCGCTGGACAAGGCCGTGGAGCTGGCCCGCCGCATCGCCACCAACGCCCCCATGAGCAACTACGCCGTCATGCACGCGCTGCCGCGCATCGCCGACCAGTCGCAGTCCGAGGGCCAGTTCACCGAGAGCCTGATGGCCGCCGTCGCCGAGAGCACGCCCGACGCCCAGGAGCGGCTGCGCGCCTTCCTGGAAAAGCGCGCCGGCAAGGTGCTCAAGGGCTGAGCCCGCACGCCCCCCACACTGAGACACGAGGAGACAAGCCATGAGCATCCTGGCCAAGTACCGGGCGGCGCGTGTCGGCGGCTGCCTGAGCGCGACCATCGAAGAAAAGCAAGGCGGCGTGCTGGTGCTGCGATCCACCGAGCCGCTGCAGCCCTATCCCGCGCGGCTCACCGACCGGCTGGAGCGCTGGGCCCGCGTGGCGCCCAACCGCACCTTCGTCGCCAAGCGCGACCCGGCGATGGGCGGCGATTGGCGCCGCATCACCTACGCGCAGATGCTGGAGCTGGCCCAGCGCGTGGGCCAGGCGCTGGCGACCCGGCCGCTGTCGGCGCAGCGCCCCATCGCCATCCTGTCGGACAACGACCTGGAGCATTTCATCCTGTCCACGGCCGCGCAGTGGGTGGGCGTGCCCTACGTGCCCATCTCGCCCGCGTACTCGCTGGTGGCCACCGACTTCGCCAAGCTGCGCCACATCTTCAGCGTGACCACGCCCGGCCTGGTCTTCGCCGCCGACGCGCGCTATGCCAGGGCCATCGAAGCGGTCGTTGGCGAGGACGTGGAAGTGGTGCTGGCCGAAGGCAGCCTGGAAGGCCGCGCCGTGACGCCCTTCTCCGCCCTCACCGCCACCGAGCCCGGCACCCGCGAGGAGCTGGCGCATGCCGAGGTGGGGCCGGACACCATCGTGAAGTTCCTGTTCACCTCCGGCTCCACCAAGGCGCCCAAGGGCGTGGTCAACACCCAGCGCATGATGTGCGCCAACCTGCAGATGGCCACGCAGGCCTACCCCTTCCTGCAGGACGAGCCGCCCGTGCTCGTGGACTGGCTGCCCTGGAACCACACCTTCGGCGGCAACCACAACGTGGGCATCACGCTCTACCACGGCGGCACGCTCTACATCGACGACGGCCGCCCAACGGCCGCCGGCATGGCCGAGACGCTGCGCAACCTGCGCGAGATTTCCCCGACCATCTACTTCAACGTGCCCCGCGGCTTCGACGAGATCGCCGCCGCCATGGACACGGACGAGCAGCTGCGCAAGACGCTCTTTGCCCGCGTGAAGCTGTTCAAGTACGCCGGCGCCGTGCTGTCGCAGGCGACTCTCGACAAGCTGCACGCCCATGCCGAGGCCACCGTCGGCGAGCGCATCCTGATGATCACGGGCCTGGGCATGACGGAGACGGCCCCGTCCTGCACCTTCGCGCTCAACAAGGAGCTGCAGACCGGCCACGTCGGCCTGCCCTGCCCGGGCGTGGACGTGAAGCTGGTGCCGGTGGCCGACAAGGTGGAAATCCGCTTCCGCGGGCCCAACGTCATGCCCGGCTACTGGCGCAACCCGCAGCAGACGGCCGAGGCCTTCGACGATGAAGGCTTCTATTGCACCGGCGACGCCGTGAAGTTCGTGGACGCGACGGACCCGCAAAAGGGCCTGCTCTTCGACGGCCGCATTGCCGAGGATTTCAAGCTCTCCACCGGCACCTTCGTGAGCGTGGGCCCGCTGCGCTCCAAGGTGATGCTGGCCGGCGCGCCTTGCGTGGCGGACGCGGTGGTCACGGGCCTGAACCGCGGCGAAGTGGGGCTGATGGTGTTCCCGCGCCTGGACGAGTGCCGCAAGCTCGCCGCGCTGCCTGCGGGCACGCCGGCACCCGAGGTGCTGCACCACGCGGCGGTGCGCGACTTCTTCCAGCGCCTGGCCGACCGGCTGTGGGCCGAGGGCACGGGCAGCGCCAGCCGCGTGGCGCGGCTGCACGTGCTGGTGGAGCCGCCCTCGCTGGACAAGGGCGAGGTCACCGACAAGGGCTCCATCAACCAGCGCGCCGTGCTCGCCACCCGCGCGCCGCTGGTGGAAGCGATGTACGAGGGCTCGGACCCGTGGTTGATCGTGCCGCGGCGGTGAGGGGGTGATGGGGAACTGCTGCGGCACGCCTTGGATGAACCCTCGTAGGCCGTCAGCAGATGCGCCCCGCCCCCCACTTCGTCATTCCCGCGAAGGCGGGAATCCAGGCGGCCCCCAGGGAGGCCGCAAGCTGAGCGGCAGGCCTGCCGGGTTCTTGGGTTCAACGTGCCTGCAAGGCCGCTGCGCTCCGGCTTGGGGCCGCCTGGATCCCCGCCTTCGCGGGGATGACGAAGCAGTAAACGCAGCGATGCCGGCGTCGGCTGCCCCCACGCAGACGACAGCCCACACGAGCAACGGCCGACACAAAGAACAGCCAGCCCAAAGTCGCACCAACAAGGAAACAAGCACATGGACATCCACGGACAAGCCGCTCTCGTCACCGGCGGCGGATCGGGCCTCGGCGAGGCCACCGCGCGCGAGCTCGCCCGCTTGGGCGCGCAGGTGGCGGTGCTGGACGTCAACGAGGCCGGCGCCAAGCGCGTGGCCGCCGACATCAACGGCCTGGCGCTGCACTGCGACATCACCGACGAGGCCAGCGTCGTCCGCGCCCTGGCCATGGCCCGCGAAGCCTTCGGCCCCGCGCGCATCCTCATGAACGTGGCCGGCATCGGCGGCGCCAAGCGCGTCATCCAGCGCGACGGCTCGCCCGCGCCGCTGGCCGACTTCGAGCGCACGGTGCGCGTCAACCTGGTGGGCACCTACAACGTCGTGCGCCTCTTTGCCGCGCAGGCCGCCAAGCTGGAGCCGCTGAACGCCGCGGGCGAGCGCGGCGTCATCGTCAACACCGCCAGCGTCGCCGCCTTCGACGGCCAGGTCGGCCAGGAGGCCTACGCCGCCTCCAAGGGCGGCATCACCGCCATGACGCTGCCGCTGGCGCGCGACCTCGCGCAGTGGGGCATCCGCGTCATGACCATTGCGCCGGGCCTGTTCGCCACGCCGCTGCTGCAGGAGCTGCCGGCCGAGGTGCAGCAATCGCTGGCCGCGTCCATTCCCTTCCCCAAGCAGCTTGGGCGCCCCGAAGAGTTTGCCCAACTGGCCGCGCACATCGCCGCCAACGGCCACCTCAACGGCGAAGTCATACGGATAGACGGCGCGCTGCGCATGGCGCCGCGCTGACGGCGCAAGCGCTCCCCACACCGAAGCCCAAGGCCCCAAGCCCAACACCTCACGGCTCTGCGGCCACCCCGGCACCCCCGGCACCCAAAACCACACCAACAGGCCGCAGCAGCGGCCGGCCACTACTCAGGAGACTTGACCATGACGCTGGATCGCAGACAGTTCCTCGCCGCCACCGCCGGCGGCAGCCTTTCCCTGCTGGGCCTGCTGGGCCTGCCGCGCCTGGCGCAGGCGCAGACGCTGGTGGAGCAGACGCGCGTGCTCTGCGGCTTCCCCGCGGGCGGCACGACCGACGCCGTCTCGCGCCGCGTGGGCGAGCGGCTGCGCGGCAGCTTCGCCAAGATCTCGCTGGTGGAGAACAAGCCCGGCGTGGGCGGGCGCCTGGCCGTGGAGGAGCTCAAGCGCAGCGCGCCGGACGGCACCACGATGCTCCTGTCGCCCGCGTCGCCCATCACGCTGTACCCGCACATCTACAAGAGCCTGAGTTACGGCATCAACGACTTCATCCCCGTCTCCACCGCCTGCAGCATCAACTTCGCCCTGGCGGTTGGGCCGGCCGTGCCCGACAGCGTCAAGACGCTCAAGGACTTCCTGGCCTGGGCCAAGGCCAACCCCTCCAAGGCCAGCTACGCCACGCCGGGCGCGGGCACGCCCAACCACTTCGTGGCGGCGCTGCTGGCCAAGGAAAGCGGCGTGGACCTCAACCACGTGCCCTACCGCGGCTCCGCCCCCGGCGTGCAGGACCTCGTGGGCGGCCAGATCGCCGCCATGAGCTCGCCCATCGGCGACCACCTTCCCTACATCAAGAACGGCAAGGTGCGCGTGCTGGCCACCTCCGGCGCGCAGCGCTCGCGCTTCCTGCCGGACGTGCCGACCTATGCCGAACAGGGCTTCAAGTCGCTGGTGATGCAGGAGTGGTACGGCTTCTTCCTGCCGCTCAAGACGCCGGCCGAGGTGGTCAACCGCGCCGCGGCGGCCATCAAGGCGGCCGTGTCCACGCAGGACACGATAGACGCCTTCGCCCAGCTCGGCCTGGAAGCCGGCGCCAACACGCCGGAGGACATCGCCCGCGCCGTGCGCGAGGAAAACGCCGCCTGGGGGCCCATCGTCAAGAAGGTGGGGTTCACGCCGGAGGCGTGAGTCGCGGACGGTGCGAAGGCGCTTCGCACCCTCGTCCGTCGTGCCCGCGAAAGCGGGCATGACGGGGCAGAGGGCGAAGCGCCCTTGCTGACGGCAGACGACATCCAACCCGTCTTCTCAGGACCGCCCTTTCCTGTCTCTACACCCCTTCCAACCCCTCCAGGACCCACCGTGACCGACGCCCTTCGCGACACCCGCTTCGTCCTGCAGCACCTGCTGCAGGCCCCAGCCGCACTGGCGGCGCTGCCGCCTTATGCCGAGGTGGACGCCGACCTCATCTCCCAGGTCGCCGAGGCTGCCCACGAGTTCTGCAACGGGCTGCTCGCGCCGCTCAACGCCGCGGGCGACCGCGAGGGCTGCCACCTCGAAGGCGGCAACGTGCGCGCGCCCACCGGCTTCGCCTGGGCCTGGAGCGAGTTCGTGGAAGCCGGCTGGCCGCTGCTGGCCTGCCACCCCGAGGACGGCGGCCAGGGCCTGCCCCACGTGGTGGACGCCGTGCTGCACGAGGCCGTGAGCGCCACCAACCCGGGCTGGGGCATGTACTTCGGCATCCTGCACGGCGGCTATGCCTGCCTGCACGCCCACGGCAGCCCGGAGCTCAAGGACCGCTACCTCGCCGACATCGCCGCCGGGCGCAGCCTGGTGACCATGGCCCTGACCGAGCCGCAGGCCGGCAGCGACTTGGGCGGCTGCCGCACCCGCGCCACGCCCCACGACGACGGCAGCGTGCGCGTGGAAGGCACCAAGATCTTCATCTCCGGCGGCGACCACGACCTCACCCACCAGATCGTTCACCTCGTCCTGGCGCGGCTGCCGGACGCCGCGCCCGGCTCGCGCGGCCTGAGCCTCTTCCTGGTGCCCAAGTGGCTGCCGGACGGCACCCGCAACGCCGTGGTGGTGGAGCGCATCGAGGAGAAGATGGGCCTGCACGCCAGCCCGACCTGCGTGCTGCGCTTCGACGGCGCCACGGGCTGGCGCGTGGGCGAGGCGGGCCGGGGCCTGAACGCCATGTTCGTGATGATGAACGCCGCCCGCATCAACGTCGGCCTGCAAGGCGTGGGCGCCGCCGCGGCGGCGCTCGCCCAGGCACAGAGCTACGCGCTGGACCGCGCCCAGGGCGGCGCGCCCATCCTGCGCCACGCCCCCGTGCAGCGCCTGCTGGCCCACACCCGCGCCTGGACCGAGGGCGGCCGCATGCTGGCGCTGTGGACCGCCCTGCGGCTGGACGAGGCCCACGCCCACCCCGAGCCCGCCGAGCGCGAGCACGCGCTGCGCGAAGCGTCGCTGCTCACCCCCATCGTCAAGGCGCTGCTTACCGCCCAAGGCTTCACTTCCGTCAGCGACGCGCTGCAGGTGTTCGGCGGGCATGGCTACGTGTCGGAATGGGGCGTCGAACAACGCCTGCGCGACCTGCGCGTGTCCCTGCTCTACGAGGGCACCAACGAGATCCAGGCGCTGGACCTGTGGCAGCGCCGGCTGCTGCCGGACCACGCCCAGGCGCTGGCCCGGTTGCTCGACCGGCTGCTGGAACGCGTGGCGTCGCCCTGGGCCGCGCCCGCCGCGGCGGCGGCCGAGCGGCTGCTGTCCAGCCTGCGCGCCGTGATGGACGCCGACGCCCCCGCCGGCCTCGTGGCCCCGGCCGCGCTGCGCGGCTGCGGCCTGGCGCTGCTGGGTGCGCTGTGGGCCCGCGCCGACGACGCGGCCGCGCATGACGGCGAGGCCGCCTTCACCCGCCGCAAGCAGGCCACGGCGGCCGTGTACTTCACGCAATTGCTGCCGGAGCTGGACGCGTTGCTGGCGCAACTGGACGCCCTGCGCCGCGACCCGCGCGCGGCAGCGGATACGCTGGCGCTGGCCGCGGGCGCGGCCGACGGGGCCGGCGACTTCTGAGCCCACACGCCAACGGCCCGCCGCCGGCCCCGCGGCGTTGATCCACCGGCGCGCAAGGAGACCCGCCATGCAGGCATGGACGCTCAAGGACACGGCCCTGGACCCGGCCGAGGCGGCGCTGGCACGCGCGGTCGCCGCCGTGGGCCGGCCCAGCTTTGCCGCCGACACCCTGGCCGGGCTGGACGAGGCGGTGGGCGCCGCCTCCTGGGCCGTGTACCGGCTGCATCCGCGCCGCGCACCCCGGCTGCATTGCGCCGCCAGCCGCGGCGTGCCCGACAGCACGGGCGAATGCTTCGCCATCTACCGCGACGCAGGCCTGTACCGGCGCGACCGCAGCTTCGACGCCGTGCGCGCCCAAGGCGGCGCCCAACGCGCCGTGATGCTGCGCATGCACGCCGACGAGGCGCCCAGCGCCGACCACCGCCAAGCCATCTACCTGCGCCACGGCATGGCCGAGCGGCTGTCCGTGGCGCGGCTGGAAGCCGACGGCTCGCTGCTGGCCGTCAACCTCTACCGCCACGCGCCACATGCGGGCTTCACGGGCGACCACGTCGCCCGCTTCGGCCGGATCGCCCCGCTGCTGCTGGCCGCCGTGGCGCGGCATGCGTCGTGGCAGGGCGAGCAGGCGGTGGCGGACGGCCCTTTCGCCGCCCTGCCCGCGCCCGCCGCCGCGCCCACGCACCGCGAGGCCCTGCGCCGGCGCTGCGACGCCCTCACCCCGCGCGAGCTGGACGTGCTGGAGCGGCTGCTGCGCGGCATGACCTACGACGGCATCGCCGCCGACCTCGGCCTGAGCCTGGCCACCGTCAAGACCTACCGCGCGCGGGCCTTCGAGCGGCTGGACATGCGTTTCAAGAGCGAGCTGTTCGCCGCCTTCATGGCCGCAGCCGCTGCCTGAGCCTCAAGCCAGCCGATACAAGTCCAGCACCACGCGCCTCGCCTCGCGCTGGCCCACGGCGATGGCCATGGTCTTGTTCAGGTGCGCCCAAGCCGGCGCGCCGGTGGTGAAGCGCACGAGGGTGCGAAAGAAATACTCGTGCGGCGCCACAGCCTCGCCGCGTGCCAGCCGCGCCATCACTTCCGCTGGGCCATGGCGCAGCCCGTCGCTTTGCACCTCCACCAGGCTGCCGTCGTCCAGGCGCAGCACGTAGTGCGCGGCGATCTGCAGCACGCCGTCGGCGCGCAGCACCTGCCAGTCCACGCCGCCGGGCACCAGCTCGCCGTTCATCTCCGGCCCCCGCACGGTGCCGCCGCCCAGCGGTACGTAGCGGCGCTCGCCGCCCGGCGCGGGACCCAGGCTCACCAGCGCATCGACCTCGCAGGTGATGCGGCACAGCGGCGTCAGCGCCGGGGCGCTGGGGAAGGAGACATCGGCGGGCTGGGACATGGGGGTGGCGGGGTGTCTGGTGCGGTGCGCCATGCTGGCGCAGGCGCTGCCCGCCGGCAGTCCACCCAGAGGATGACAGGCAGGCCTTTCCTGTCGTCCTCTGGGATGACAGCCCCGCCGCCGTCCGCCCAACACACTGGCGCACATCAAGAAGACCCGGAGACACCCGCCATGCGCCGCCGCCACCTGATGCTGAGCCTGGGCGCGCTGGCCCTGCCCCCGCTGGGGGCGGCCGCGCAAAGCCCGCTGAAACTCGTCGTGGGCTTTCCGCCCGGCACCGGCCCCGACGTGCTGGCCCGCACCTTGGGCCAGCAGTTGGGTGAAGTGATGAAGCAGCCCGTGGTCATCGACAACCGCGCCGGCGCGGGCGGGCAGATCGCCACGCAGGCCGTGGCCAAGAGCGCGGCCGACGGCAGCACGGTGCTGTTGGGCGAGGTGGGCTCCATCGCCATCGCCCCGGCGGCCTACAGCAAGCTGCCCTACGACCCGGCGCGCGAGCTGCTGCCGGTGGCCGAGGTGGTGCGCTCGGACTTCGTCCTGGTCGTGCCCGCCGGCTCGCCCGCGCAGGATTTGAAAGGCTTTCTCGCCGCCGCCAAGGCCAAGTCGGCCGGCGACCGGGTGAACTTCGCCACCTTCGGCGCCGGCACGCCGGGCCACTTCGGCGCCGAGCTGCTGGCCGAGCAGGCGCAACTGCGCATAGAGCCCGTGCACTACCGCGCCACGGGCGACGCCATCACGGCGCTGGTGGCCGGCGACGTGCAGGCCGCCTTCGTCTCCACGGCGCTGGCCGTGCCCCAGGTCAAGGGCGGCAAGCTGCGCGCGCTGGCCACCACCGCCGCGGTGCGCTCGCCGCTGCTGCCGGACGTCGCCACCTTTGCCGAGGCGGGCTGGCCCAAGCTGGACTTCTCGGCCTGGTTCGCGCTGTTCGTCCCGGCGGGCACGCCTGCGGCCGTGGCCGATCAACTGGGCCGCCAGGCCGTGGCCGCCGTCCAGGCGCCGCAGGTGCGCCAGAAGCTGCAGGAGGCGGGCTTCACCGTCACCGGCCTCACGCGCATGGAAACCGAGCGCGTGGTCAAGGCGGAAACGCAGCGCTGGGCCGGCATCGTGAAGGCCAGCGGGTTCAAGGCGGACTGAGGCGCCGCGGCGCAGGGCTGCGGCGGCGCTCCTGCGCTTTCCCTGAACGGCCTCACGCCTGCGGGTACAGCCCCCGCACCCGCCCAAACAGCCGCGTGAGGCCCAGCAGCGCGCTCACGTTGGGCGTGGGCACCCCCAGGCGCTGGCCCATCTCGTGCACGGCGCCCACGATGGCGTCCAGCTCCAGCGCGCGGCCGGCCTCCACGTCCTGCAGCATGGACGTCTTGACGGCCCCCAGCCTGGCCGTGACGGCGTGGCGGTCCTCGGGGCTTTGGGCGACGGCGCAGCCCAGCCGCTCGCCTATGGCCGCCGCCTCGCGCATGGCCGCGGAGCAGAAGTCGCGCACCAGCGCATCGGCCAGCACGCGGTCCACGGTGGCACCGGTGAGCGCGCTCACCGGGTTCATGGTCAGGTTGCCCCAGAGCTTGAACCAGGCGTCAAAGCGCACGTCGGCCGAGTGCGTGGCGTTGAAGCCGGCGCGCGCGAGCAGTTGCACCACGCCCTCGGCACGCTCGCTGCGCCCGCCCCGGGGCTCGCCCACGATGAGCCCGTCGCCCATGCGGTGCACCACCAGCCCCGGCTCGCTGGTGAAGGTGCTGGCGTGCACCACGCAGCCCAGGACCTGATCGAAGGGAATGGCGCGGGCGACCACGCCGCCCGGGTCCACGCTGCGCAGCGGCTCCTCGAATCCCGGCCAGCCCTGGCAGAACCACCAGGGCACGCCGTTCATGGCCGGCAGCACCAGCGTGCGCGGGCCCAGCAGCGGCGCCAGCCCGCGCGCAACCCCGGTCAGCGCCGGGCCCTTCACGGCGATCACCACCAGGTCCTGCTCGCCCAGCTCGGCCGCGGCCTCGCTGGCCCGCGCCGGGCCCGTCACGGCACCAAGGGCGGTCTGCAGCCGCCAGCCGTGCGTGCGCAGCGCCTGCAGCGTCGCGCCGCGCGCCAGCGCGCTCACCTCCACCTCGCCCGCCGCCGCCAGCCGCGCCCCGATCAGGCCGCCTATGGCGCCCGCGCCCACGATGCACACCTTCCTCATCTCCATGGCCTCCTGCTGGTCCGTCCCAGGGCGTGCTTATACCGGCCGCAAGCGCGCCGGCACTGCAGGCCTAAGTGTTTACCTTAATCGTCGACATTTTTGTCGACAATGCTTTTGACACTTTTGTCGACAGCACCTAGATTTCAGCCACGGCCTGTGTCGACGTCCGGACACTTGCAGTGGGCACGGGCCGCCTGCCTTTCAAGACCAGTGCGCGGCCACCCCGGTACGAACCCCCGCCGGCACGCGCCCAAACCACCGGAGACGAACGATGCAAGCCCCCACGGCGGCAATCGCCAACCCAGCGCTGCAGCCCACCAAGGTGCGCTGGAAGATCTTCTTGATGATGTTGTTTCTCATCTCGATCAACTACATCGACCGCGCCTCGCTGTCGGTGGCCATGCCGCTGATCGCCAAGGAGTTCGACATCGGCCCGGCCACGCAAGGCCTGCTGCTGAGCTCCTTCTTCTGGACCTATGCCCTCATGCAGATTCCCGGCGGCATGCTGGCCGACCGCTTCGGCCCGCGCGTGGCCATTGCCGGCGCCACGCTGGGCTGGGGCTTCTTCCAGGCCATCGCCGCGGTGTGCACGGGCTGGGTCAGCCTGCTGGTGACGCGGCTGGGCCTGGGCGCGGCCGAGGCGCCCATCTACCCGGCGGGCGGCAAGCTCAACGGCATCTGGATGACGCAGAACGAACGCGGCCGCGGCGCCACGCTGCTGGACGGCGGCGCGCCGCTGGGCGCGGCGCTGGGGGCCATCCTGATCTCGGGGCTGATCGCGGCGCTGGGCTCGTGGCGGCTGGCCTTCGTCATCGCCGGCGTCGGCACCGTGGTGGCCGGCTTCTTCGCCTGGAGCTACATCCGCAACCACCCGCGCGAGCATCCCGGCGTGAACGAGGCCGAGGCCCACTACATCGAGGCGTCCCACGCCGAAGATGCCGCCAATGCGCCCAAGGCCACCAGCGGCCGCGTGCTCGACTTTTTCCGCTACCGCTCGGTGTGGGGCATGTTCTTCGGCTGGATGTGCTTCAACGCCCTGTTCTACGGGCTGCTGACCTGGATGCCCAACTACCTCGCCAAGGTGCACGGCTTCGACATCAAGCAGATGGGCGGCGCCGTGTTCATCATGTTCTTCTCGGGCTTCGTGGGCGAGATGTTCGGCGGCTGGATCGCCGACAAGTGGCGCGCCGCCGGCGCCTCGCAGAGCAAGGTGCTGCGCACGCTGTTCGGCATCGCCTCGGTGGTTGCGACCGTCTCCATCTACATGGTGGCGCAGATCAAGGACCCGGTGGCCGTGGTGGCGCTGCTGTCGGTGACGCTGTTCTTCCTGCGCTGGTGCGGCCTGTTCTGGTGCGTGCCGTCCATCCTGGGCACGCGCGACCGCGTGGGCTTCCTGGGCGGCACCATGAACCTGGGCGGCAACTGCGCCGGCATCGGCGTGCCCATCATCGTGGGCCTCATCGTGCAGGCCACGGGCTCCTACTTCATGGCGCTCATGCTGTTCGCGGCGGCCGGCGCGGGCCTGTTCGTGTGCTCGACGCTGCTGATCGACTACAGCAAGAAGATTCCGGTCTGAACCAGGAGGCACGACGATGAAACCCCTCTTCCTGCAAGCCGCCCTGGCGTTCGGCCTGGGCCTGGCCGCCACGGCGCCGCGGGCGCAAACCAACCCGGTGGACTTTCCCGCCGCGGCACCCGAAGCCGTCGGCATGGACTCCGCCAAGCTGGTGGACCTGTCGCAGTGGCTGCGCCGCGACAAGCTGGCCGTGCGCAGCCTGCTCGTGGTCAAGGACGGCAAGCTCGTCTTCGAGCGCTACGGCGACCAGCTCCAGCGCGGCCACAACTACGAGCTCTACTCCATCACCAAGAGCGTGAGCTCGCTGCTGGCGGGCATGCTCGTGCGCGACGGCCAGCTGTCGCTGGACGACAAGGCGGCCGACGTGGTCGGCCGCTGGCGCCCGCCCCTGGCGGCGGGCTTCGCCGACAAGCGCGAGGTGACGCTGCGCCACGTGCTGTCCATGTCCAGCGGGCTGCACTACGACTTCAAGCCCAAGGACGATCCCATCTACTACGGCGCGCCGGACCGCCTGGCGCTGGCGGCCGGCACGCGCCAGAAGGAGGCGCCCGGGCGCAGCTTCGAGTACACCGACATCAACCCCGTCATCGCCGCGGCCATGCTCAGCGCCGGCGCCGGCATGCCCGTCGAGCAGTACGCCCGCCGCGCGCTGTTCGAGCCCCTGGGCATGGTCAACGCCGCCTGGGAGCGTGCGGACGACACCGGGCTGGTCTCGTCAGGCTGGGGCCTGCGCCTGCGCCCCATGGACATGGCCAAGATCGGCCAGCTGGTGCTGGACCAGGGCCGCTGGCAGGGGCGGCAGCTCGTCCCGCAGGCGTGGATCCAGCAGATGACGACGCCGCACGCGGCGCCGGACTTCGGCTACTACTGGTGGGTCAACCACATCGTGCGCGGCGAGCCCGAGGTGGACGCCATGGGCTTCAAGGGCCAGTTCATCGCGGTGCTGCCGCAGCGCAGGACGGTGGTGGTGATGACGAGCATGCTCTCCATCGCCGGCGGCCTGCGCGACGCCGACAACGTCAAGACCTTCAGAAGCGTCGTCAACGACTACGTGCTGCCCGCCATCGAGCGCGGCGCGCAGGACGGCACCGACGCCAACGCGCTGCAGCGCGAGCTCGACCTGGCGCGCCAGGCGCCCACCGAGCCCGGCACCAGCGCCGACCCGACCGACACGCCGCGGCTGTAAGCCCCGCCATTGCCAACGCAACAGCTCACCATGAACCAACGCTACCGCATCGGGGTGCTCACCCCCTCCTCCAACACCGCCCTGGAGCCGCTGACCAGCGAGATGGTCTCGCGCGTGCCCGGCGCCTCGGCGCACTTCGCGCGCTTTCCCGTCACCGAGATCTCGCTGCGCGACGCGGCGCTGCGCCAGTTCGACGACAGCAAGATCCTCGAAGCCGCGCGGCTGCTGGCCGACGCGCGGGTGGACGTGATCTGCTGGAGCGGCACCTCGGCCGGCTGGCTGGGCTTCGAAGCCGACGAGCGGCTGTGCAGCCGCATCGCCGAGGCCACCGGCATCCCCGCCACCACCTCGGTGCTGGCGCTCAATGAGGCGCTGCAACTGCGCGGCGCGCGCACGCTCGGCCTGGTGACGCCCTACGTGGCCGAGGTGCAGCAGCGCATCGTCGCCAACTACGCGGCGCGGGGCATCCAGTGCGTGGCCGAGCGCCACCTGGACCTGCACGTCAACTTCCGCTTTGCCGAGGTGTCGCCGCAGACGCTCACGGAGCTGGTGTGCGAGGTGGCGCGCGACAAGCCCGACGCCATCACCACCTTCTGCACCAACCTGCGCGCGGCGCAACTGGCCAGCACGCTGGAGGAGCGCACCGGCGTGCCGCTGTACGACACCGTCTCCACCGTGGTGTGGAAGGCGCTGCGCATGGCCGGCGCCGACACGCGCGCGCTGCGGGGCTGGGGCAGCCTCTTCGACGAGTCGCCGCGTCACGGCGCCGCCCGACGCGGTGCCCAACGCTTGCCCTTTTTCAAGAGCCAAGACCATGGATTCCCAAGCCTTTGATCTGGTGATTCGCAACGCGCGCATCGCCACGGCCAGCGACTGCTTCGAGGCCGACATCGCCGTGCGCGACGGGCGCATCGTGCAGCTGGGCCTGGCGCTGCCGCCCGGCGCACGCGAGCTGGACGCCGCCCACCGCTGGGTCACGCCCGGCGGCGTGGACGCGCACTGCCACCTCGACCAGCCCATGGAAGCGCCGGTGCGCATGGCCGACGACTTCGACAGCGGCACCCGCGCCGCGGCCTGCGGCGGCACCACCACCGTGATCCCGTTTGCCGCGCAACAAAAGGGCCAGTCGCTGCTGGCCGCGGTGCAGGACTACCACCACCGCGCCGAAGGCCGCGCCCACGTGGACCACGCCTTCCACCTCATCGTGAGCGACCCCACGCCGCAGGTCTTGAACGAGGAGCTGCCGCGGCTCATCGCCGAGGGCTACACCTCGTTCAAGATCTACATGACCTACGACGACCTCAAGCTCGACGACGGCCAGATCCTGGACGTGCTGGAGGTGGCGCGCCGGCACGACGCCATGGCCATGATCCATGCGGAGAACGCCGACTGCATCGAGTGGCTGAGCAAGCGGCTGGAGGCCAGCGGCCGCACCGCGCCGCGCTTCCACGCCCACGCGCGGCCGCTGCTGGTGGAGCGCGAGGCCACGCACCGCGCCATCGCGCTGTCGGAGCTGGTGGACGTGCCCATCATGATCGTCCACGTCTCCGGCCGCGAGGCGGTGGAGCAGATCCGCTGGGCCCGCGCGCAGGGGCTCAACGTCTTCGCCGAGACCTGCCCGCAATACCTCTTCCTCACCGCCGAGGACCTGGGGCTGGACGACAACTACCTGGGCGCGCGCTGCGTGTGCAGCCCGCCGCCGCGCAACCGCGCCAACCAGGACGTGATCTGGCGCGGCCTGGCCGACGGGCTGTTCACCATCTTTTCCTCCGACCACGCGCCCTTCAGCTACGAAGGCACGCAGGGCAAGAAGCCCGGCGGCGAGGAGGTGGCCTTCCGCCACATTCCCAACGGCATTCCGGGCATAGAGACGCGGCTGCCGCTGCTGTACTCCAAGGGCGTGCTGGAGGGGCGCATCACCATCAACCGCTTCGTGGAGCTGACCTCCACCAACCCCGCCAAGGCCTACGGGCTGCACCCGCGCAAGGGCACCATCGCCGTGGGCGCCGACGCCGACCTGGTGGTGTGGGACGAGTCGCCGCGCACCATCGCCAACACGCAACTGCACCACGCCGTGGACTACACGCCCTACGAGGGCATGGAGTTGCAGGCCTGGCCCGCGCTCACCCTGGCCGGCGGCGACGTGGTCTGGGACGGCCGGCAGTTCCACCCCCGCCCCGGCGCCGGCCGCTTCCTGCGCCGCGGCCGCCCAAGCCTGCTGCCCAAGCGCAGCGCCGCGGCCTGAGCGCCGCCGTGCCTCCAGCCAAGGACACCGCCATGAAGCTCCTGCTCATCAACCCCAACACGTCCCAGAGCGTTTCGGACCTCATAGAGGCCGAGGCCAGGCGCGCCGCCGCGCCCGGCACCGAGGTGCGCGTGCTCACCGCGCCGCTGGGCGTGGCCTACATCGAAACGCGCTTCGAGGCCCTCATTGGCGCCTACGCCGCAGCCACGCTGGCGGCCGAGCACTGGCGCGAGCACGACGCCATCGTGGTGGCCGCCTTCGGCGACCCGGGCCTGGCGGGCCTGCGCGAGGCGCTGGACATTCCCGTGGTGGGCCTGACCGAGGCGGCGCTCATGAGCGCCTGCATGCTGGGCCAGCGCTTTTCCATCATCGCCATCTCCGCGCGCATACAGGCCTGGTACCGCGAGACGGTGCAGGCCAACGGGCTGCTGGACAGGCTGGCCAGCATCCGCAGCCTGGACCAGCCGCTGCGCGACATCGCCACGGTGCAGGAGGACCACGCCGAGCGGCTGCAGGCGCTGTGCCGCTCGGCCGTGGAGGACGACGGCGCGGACGTCATCATCATCGCCGGTGCGCCGCTGGCCGGGCTGGCGCGCACGATCCGGCAGCGCATTCCCGTGCCGGTGGTCGACGGCGTCTCCAGCGCCGTGAACCACGCGCAAAGCCTGGTGTCGCTGGCCCCGGTGCCCGCGCGCCGCGGCAGCTTCGCGCCGCCGCCCGTCAAACCCAACCAGGGCCTGAGCGAGGCCCTGGCGCGGCTGCTGGCCGGCAGCCACCGCCCGTGAAGCTCGTTTGCCGGGACTGCGCGAGCCCCACCTCACCCCCGTCCCTAAAATCCGACGTGATGCCATCCAAAGCCACTGCGCGCGCCGAGGCCGCCGGCCGCGAACACACCTTCGACGAGATCGTTGAAAAAATCTCGGCGGCCATCCTGGAGCACCGGCTGGTGCCCGGCACCAAGCTGGGCGAAGACCGGCTGGCCACCATCTTCGGCACCAGCCGCGCCAAGATCCGCGAGGTGCTGGCGCGGCTGGCGCACGAGCAGGTGGTGGAGCTGGTTCCGCAGCGCGGCGCCTTCGTCGCCAAGCCCACCATAGAGCAGGCGCAGGACGTGTTCGAGGCCCGCCGCCTCATAGAGCCCGGCGTGCTGCGCCGCCTGGTGGCGACGCTGGACGACGTGAAGCTGCAGCGGCTGCGCCGCCACCTCGACCAGGAAGCCGACGCCCGCCGCCGCGAGGACAAGCGCGCCATCGTCCGCCTGTCGGGCGAATTCCACACGCTGCTGGCCGAGCTGGCCGGCAACTCGGCCCTGGCGCGCACCATGCGCGAGCTCTCCACGCTGACCTGCCTGATCATCTCGCTCTACGACGCGCCCACGGCCACGAGCTGCCGCGCCGACGAGCACGAGGAGATCGTGGCCGCGGTCAAGCGCGGCGACGTGGAGTCCGCGCAGTCGTTGATGCTGCACCATCTCGACCACATCGAGAGCAGCCTCAACTTGGGCGGCAGCGCGGGCGAGGCGGACCTCGAAAGCATCTTCGCGTGAGGGCCGCGCCATGAAGCTGCTGCGCCACGGGCCGCCCGGCGCCGAGCGCGCCGGTGCGCTGGACGGCCAGGGCCGCCCGCGCGACCTCTCGCTGCTGGTGGAGGACATCACGCCCCAATGGCTGTCCCCGGACAAGCTGCGCGCCCTGGCCGCCATAGACCTGGAGCGCATGCCGCTGCTGCCCGCCGACACGCGGCTTGGGCCGCCCGTGGGCGGCGTGCGCCAGTGCATCGCCATAGGCCTTAACTACCGCGACCACGCCCGCGAAGCCGCTCTGGAGGCGCCCACGGAACCCATCGTGTTCAACAAGGCCGTCACGGCCCTGGCCGGCCCAAACGACGAGCTGCCGCTGCCGCCAGGCTCCACGGCCACCGACTGGGAGATCGAGCTGGCGGTGGTGATGGGCACGGCCGCGCGCCGGGTGCCGGCGTCGCAGGCCCTGTCGCACGTGGCCGGCTACTGCCTGGCCAACGACGTGTCCGAGCGCGACTGGCAACTGCGCCGCAACGGCCAATGGACCAAGGGCAAGAGTTTCGACGGCTTCGGCCCGCTTGGGCCCTGGCTGGTGACTTGCGACGAGATCCCCGACCCGCAAGCCCTGCCGCTGCAACTCGCGCTCAACGGCACGGTGATGCAGCGCGGCAGCACGGCCGACATGATCTTTCCCGTCGCCCACCTCGTGGCCTACCTCAGCAGCTTCATGACGCTGCAGCCCGGCGACGTGGTGCTCACCGGCACGCCCGCCGGCGTGGGCATGGGCCGCCAGCCGCCGCGCTACCTGCACCGGGGCGACGTGCTCACCCTGGACGGCGCAGTGCTGGGCACGCAGCGCCAGCGCGTGGCCTGAAGCCCCCGGCGCGGCCCGCGGCTGCCGCCGCAGCAGCGTTCCAGCCCCAAATTGCCTCTTTTTGAGGCACGGCGAGTCAACGCCTGTGAAATCAATCACTTGGCGCCGCCGCCTGCAGGTACACCACAGAGTTATCCACAGCAGCGGGGGGTAAGTGCCGCGCGGTGCGGACGGCAGGAATGGACGGCATAAGGCCCGCTCTTCCGGGCACCGGCCAAGTGACCCACCGGTCACACTGGGGGGCTGAGCATCCGCCCGGCCTGGGGAGCGCGCGCTGGCGCGCCCGGCGGCTGATGGAGTCCGCCACCCTGAATAGCCCGCATGTCCGCAGAAATTCCAGACCGGTCCACCTCCCTGCCCGCCAGCCCAACCGGGGCCCTGACGCGCCTGGCGCTGTGGCGGCCCGCCGCCTGGGTGGCGGCACTGGTGGTGATGGCGCCGCTGCTGTACGTGCAGGCCTGGAGCGGCGGCGCGCTGGACGTGGCGCTGCCGCAGGCCGAGTTCTTGTCGCTGCACACGCTGCTGGAGGTGGTGGCGGTGGTGGTGAGCATGTCGGTGGGCCTGACCGCCAGTTGCGTGCTCGACCAGCGCCGGCGCGCCATGAGCCGCGCGCTGGGCGCGGCTTTCATCGCCGTGGCCGTGCTGGACCTGCTGCACCTGCTGTCCTTCGCGGGCATGCCGCATTTCGTCTCGGAGAACACGCCGCACAAGTCCATCGTGCTGTGGCTGCTGGCGCGCTTGCTGGGGGCGGTCGCGCTCATCGCCTGGTGCTTCCCGCGCGCGGCGCAGGGCGTGGGCGCCCACGCGGCGGCGCGCGCCGTGCTGGCGGGCGTGGCCCTGAGCCTGGTGCTGGGCGTGCTGGCGGTGTTCCGGCCCGAGCTGTTCCCGCACACCTTCGTGCCCGGCCAGGGGCTCACGACGCTGAAGCTGGCGGCCGAGGGCGCCATCATGGCCCTGCTGGCCGTGGCGCTGGGGGTGCAGCTCCTGCGCATGGCGGCCATGCCGCCCCCGCGGCGCGCCGACCACGCGCCGCTGTGCGACGCACTGCTGCTCATGCTGCTGGGCGAGTGCTTCTTCGTGATCTACGGCGACCGCATCACTTCCGCGACCAACCTGCTGGGCCACGTCTACAAGGTGCTGGCCTACGGCTGCCTCTACCGCGTCATGTTCCTGCAGCGCGTGAAGCGCCCCTACCTGCGCCTGGAGCAGGCGCGCCTGGAGATCGAGCAGCGCGGCGCCGAGTACCGCGCGCTGCTGGAGCTCGCGCCCGTGGGCGTGGTGGTGATCAACCCGCAGGGCGAGATCCAGCTGGCCAACCGCGCGCTGGAGTCCATGTTCGGCTGGGGCGCGGGCGAGCTCCAGGGCCGTCCGGTGGACCTGCTGCTGCCCGCGCACCTGCACGAGCGCCACGCGCACCACCGTGCCGATTGGGCCAACGGCGACGACGCTGCCGACCGCCGCCTGGCCTCGGTGCCGGGGCAGCGCAAGGACGGCACGCTGCTGGACGTGGAGGTCTCGGTGACGCGCACGCAAATGGCCGGCGGCATGCGCATGACGGCCTGCGTGAGCGACGTCTCGCACCGCCGTGCCCACCAGGCCGAGCTGGAGCACCGCGCCACGCACGACATGCTCACCGGGCTGCCCAACCGCTGGCGCTTCGTGGAGGCGCTGCGGCAGGCCATCGCACAGGCCGCGGGACAGGCCGGCGGCACCGCGGCCGTGGCCATGATGAACTGCGTGGGCTTCAAGCAGGTCAACGAACGCCACGGCGGCAGCGCGGCCGACATGCTGCTCAAGGCGCTGGCGGACCGGCTGGTCGCCACGCTGCCCGCCAGCTGCTTCGTGGCCCGCTTGGGCGGCGACGTGTTCGGCGTGATCGCGCCGCAACTGGCGCCGGCCGAGCTGGCGCGGCAGCTCGCGCAGGCGCTGGCGCCGGGCGTGCGCTGCGGCACGCTGGAGTGGCCGGTGGCGGCGGCCATGGGCCTGGCCGACTGCCCTGCGCACGCGCAGGACGCCGACCTGCTGCTGCGCTGCGCCGACCTGGCGCTGCACGAGTCCAAGCGCCTGGGCCGCGGCCAGACCACGCTGTACGACGCCGCGCTGGGCGAGCGCGCGCGCCAGGCGCTGCGCGTGCACGCGCGGCTGCAGGCCGCGCTGCGCGAGGACGCGCTGTCGCTGCACTTCCAGCCCCAGGTGGACGTGGCCAGCGGCCAGGTGCACGGCTTCGAGGCGCTGCTGCGCTGGACCGACGCGGAGCTGGGCGTGGTGCCGCCGGGCGTGTTCATCCCCGTGGCGGAGGACACCGGGCTCATAGGCGCGCTGGGCGAGGCCGTGCTGCGCATGGCCTGCCGGCAGATGCGGCAGTGGCAGGACGAGGGCTTCACCGCGCGCGTGGCGATCAACCTCTCGCCGCGCGAGTTCCTGCACCCGGGGCTGGTGGCGCGCATCGCGCAGGAGCTGCAGCGCCACGGCGTGCCGGCGCAGCGGCTGTCGGTGGAGGTGACGGAGTCGGCCGTGATCGACGACTTCGCCACCGTGGCCGAGCAGTTGCAGGCGCTGGTGGAGCTGGGCGTGGAGGTGCACCTGGACGACTTCGGCACCGGGCACTCGTCGCTGGCATGGCTCAAGGCATTCCCCATCACGGCAATCAAGATCGACCGCTCCTTCGTGCGCGACATGGCGCAGGACGCCAGCGACGAGGCCATCGTGCGCGCCGTCATCGGCCTGGGCCACACGCTGGGCTGCAGCATCGTGGCCGAGGGCGTGGAAAAGCCGGAGCAGCTGCAGCGGCTGCGCGAGCTGGGCTGCGAGGCCTACCAGGGCTGGCTGTTCAGCCCCGCGCTGCCGGCGCCGCAGGCCGCGGCGCTGCTGCAGCGCTGAGCGGCCAGCCGCCCGCGCCGGGCTCGGCCGCGGGCCGCGGCGCACCGGCGGCCTCGACGCCCGCCTGCCCGCGCCGCAGCGTGCTGGCCGGGTAGCTGAACACCTCGCGAAAGCGCCTTGAAAAGCTGGAGCTGTCGCTGAAGCCGCACTCCAGCGCGATCTGCGACAGGGGCATTTGCGTGTGGCTGGCCAGCCAGTGGGCGTGGCGCAGCCGCAGCCGCACCGAGAACTCGTGCGGGCTCATGCCTATGGCTTTGCGAAAGCGCCGCTCCAGGTGGCGCACGCTGAGGTGGACCTGCTGCGCCACCGCGGGCAGCGGCATGGGGCTGGAGCGGTTCTGCTCCATCAGCCACATGGCCTGGCGCACGCGCTGGTCGGCGGTGCTCTCGGCCAGCTCGGGTTGAGGTTGCGGCGTGCGCGCGGGCAAGGCGCCCTCCTCCAGCAGGATGCGCAGCGCCTTGCCCGCGGCGGCCTTGCCGCAGTGGCGCTCCAGCAGCCAGGCCGCGAGGTGGACGACGCTGGTGCCGCCGGCGCAGGTGAGCCGGTCGCGGTCCACCACGAACATCTCGTGCGACTCCGCGCGCAGCAGCGGGAACTCGCGGACGAACTCCTGATGGTGGTACCAGCTCACGCAGCAGCGCCGGCCCTCCATCAGCCCGGCGCGCGCCAGGACGAAGGCGCCGGTGCACAGGCCCACCAGCGGCACGCCGCGCGCGGCAGCGGCGCGCAGGAACTCGGTGACCGCGGCCGGCACCTTCTGCTCGCCGTGCAGCAGCCCGCCCACCACCACGATGTAGTCGAAGGCCGACGGATCGCCCAGGCGCGCCGTGGGCATCACCTCCACGCCGTTGCTCGCGCGCTGGGGCCGCAGCTCCTCGGCCAGCACGCTCCAGCGGCAATGGATGGGGCGGCTGCGGTCGCCCTCGTCCGCGGCTAGGCGCAAGGCGTCCAGGAAGCCGGAGAAGGCCACCATGGTGAAGCTGGGCGCGAGCACGAAGCCGACGTTGAGCGCGGGACGCGCGGACGGGGCGGGCGCAACAGGCGCAAGGGGCGCCACTGCGCCGCGGTGGAAAGCGTTCATGGGCTGGGTCCTTCAGGCGCGGGCGCGGGCGGCACTCGCCACGCCCCGCGGCCGCCGTGGTTCAGGAGCGGTGCTTGGCGCGATCGGCGGCCGGCGTGTAGCCGTAGGCCTCGCGGTAGCGGGTGATGAAGTGGGGCATGGAGACGAAGCCGGTGGACTGCGCGATGTCCTCCGGCGCGCGGGAGCTGCGCAGCAGCGCGCGCCGCGCGCGCTCCAGGCGCAGTTGCAGGTACTTGCGCGCGGGCGACATGCCCAGCTGCTCGCTGAACAGCCGCTCCAGCTGGCGCCGCGAGATGCCCAGGTAGCCGGCGATCTCGGTGGGGCTCAGCGGCTCCTCCAGGTTGCTTTCCATCATCTCCAGCGCCGAGACCACCAGCGGGTGGCCACCGGCCAGGCGGTGGCGCAGCGGGACGACCTGCTTTTCCTCGCCGCCGCGGCGCTGCGCCACCAGCAGGTCCGAGACCTGCTCGGCCAGGGCGCGGCTGCCCGGCGGGCGGCTCAGCAGCGTGGTCATCATGTCCAGCGGGCTGATGCCGCCGCTGCAGGTGTGGCGGTCGCGGTCGATCTCGAAGAGCTGCTCGGAGACCTCGATGCCGGGAAAGTCCTCCAGCAGCGCGTCGCGGTCCTCCCAGTGGATGGTGCAGCGGTAGCCCTTGAGCAGCCCGGCCTTGGCCAGCACGTAGCTGCCCGTGTCTATGCCGCCCAGCGTGGCACCGGCGGCGGCCATGCGGCGCAGCCAGGCGACGCACTCGCCGTAGCCCTGGCGCGGCAGCGGGTTGGGGCCGATCACGAACACCGCGTCGAAGTCGAGCGCGTCGGCCATGGTGAGGTCGGGCACCACGCGTATGCCGTCGCTCGAAGGCACGGGCTCGCGGGTGGCGGCCACCACGGCGTACTCGTAGGCCCGCCGCTCCAGCACCGCGTTGGCCAGGCGCAGCGGGTCGATGGCCGCGCTCAGCGCGATCAGGGAGAAGTTGGGCACGACCAGGAAGCCGAACCGTTGCAGGCCGCCATTCATCATCGAGAGCGCGCGCGTGGCCGGCCGGCTCCGCAGGGCGGGACGCGGGCCGGACAGCGCGCCGGGTGCTGTGCAAAGAAGGCTGATGATGCTCATGCGGCGGGGCTTGCGAAAGTCCTGGGCCTGCCGCCTGCGCCGCCGGGGCGGCGCGGTCGGGACGGCAGGGGTGGGCGGGGCTTCAGGCGGCGTCCATGGCCTTGCTGCCCACGGCGTCCAGCGACAGCCCGGCGGGCCGGCGCGCGAAGAACAGCGCCACCAGGGCCACGGACGCGGCCGCCACCAGGTACCAAGCCGGCGCCAGCGGCGTGCCGGTCTGCCGTATCAGCCAGGTGCAGACGAAGGGTGCCGTGCCGCCGAACAGCGTGTTGGCCAGGTTGAAGCTGAAGGCGAAGCCGCTGTAGCGCACGCGGGTGGGGAACAGCTCGGCCAGGAAGCACGCCAGCGTGCCGTCGTTCATGGCCAGCAGCGCGCCGAAGGCGATCTGCACCAGCACCAGCGTGGCGTAGTCCGCCGCGCCCAGCACGCCGAACAGCGGCACGCTGGCGGCCATGAACAGCAGCGAGGCCAGCACCAGCATCGCCTTGCGGCCCACGCGGTCCGACACCGCGCCGACCACGAAGATGAAGCCGATGTAGGTGAGCAGCGCGATGGTGGCGGCCATGAAGGAGCGCGATTCCGACAGCCCCTGCTCGGTGCTGAGGTAGGTGGGCATGTAGGACAGCAGCACGTAGAAGCCCACGGCGTTGAGGCAGGCCACCCCCAGGGCCACCAGCAGCGCGCGGCGGTGGCGAGAAAGCAGCTCGCGAATGGGCGTGGCCTCGTGCGCGTTGAGCGTGCTGGCCTCCAGCGCGCGGAAGGCGGGCGTGTCCTCCAGGCTGTTGCGTATCCAGCGGCCGATCAGGCCGAAGGGCGCGGCCAGCAGGAAGGGCAGCCGCCAGCCCCAGTCGTGCAACTGCGCGGGCGTGAGCCAGGCGTGCAGCCCGGCCACCAGCAGCGAGCCGAACAGCAGGCCCGCGGCGGTGCTGGCCGGCACCAGGCTGGTGTAGAAGCCGCGCTTTTTGGCCGGGGCGTATTCGGCGATGAAGGCCGCGGCGCCCGCGTACTCGCCGGCGGCCGAAAAGCCCTGCACCACGCGCACCAGCAGCAGCGCCACGGCGGCCCAAAGGCCCCAGCGCTCGTGGCCGGGCAGGAAGGCCATGACGAAGGTCGAGGCCGACATGATCAGGATGGACAGCGACAGCGCCTGGCGGCGGCCCAGCCGGTCGCCGATGTGGCCCCAGACGATGCCGCCCAGGGGCCGTATGAAGAAGGAGATGGCGAACACCGCGAAGGTGGACAGCAGCGCCGTGGTCTTGTCCTCCGACGGGAAGAACACGGTGGCGATCACCGTGGCCAGGTAGCCGTAGGCGGCGTAGTCGAACCACTCCACGAAGTTGCCGACGAAACTGCCCGCCGCGGCACGGCGCAGCATGCGCTGCTCGTGCCCCGCCGCGGGCCTGCCCGCCATGGCGGACGTGGGTTGCTTGGACATGCGTGTCCCCTGCTGTGCCTTGGGCCGCCCCGGGGCTTGAAGCCACGGCCCGCAGCCCCGGGTGAGTGCTGTTGAAGGCGGCACGCCCGCTGTGGGCGGGCGTGCCGCGCGCCGGCTGAAGGCTCAGGCCTTGATGATGTTGTGCGCGGGCCCGTAGGGGAAACCGGTGAGGTTGCGGTTGCCCTCGGGCGTGATTACCAGGATGTCGTGCTCGCGGTAGCCGCCCGCGCCGGGCAGGCCTTCAGGCAGCATGATCATGGGCTCCATGGACACCACCATGTTGGGCTGCAGCACGGTGTCGATGTCCTCGCGCAGCTCCAGCCCGGCCTCGCGGCCGTAGTAGTGGCTGAGCACGCCAAAGCTGTGGCCGTAGCCGAAGGTGCGGTACTGCAGCAGGTCGTGCTCCAGGTAGATCTCGTTGAGCTGGTGGGCGATGTCGCTGCACCTGGCGCCGGGCACCAGCAGCTTCTTGCCCTCGTCGTGGACCTTGCAGTTGATCTCCCAGAGTTTCAAATGGGCGTCGCTGGCGTGGTCCAGGAACAGCGTGCGCTCCAGCGCGGTGTAGTAGCCGCTGATCATGGAGAAGCAGTTCAGGCTCAGGATGTCGCCCTTTTGCACGCGGCGCGTGGTCACCGGGTTGTGGGCGCCGTCGGTGTTGAGGCCGGACTGGAACCAGGTCCAGGTGTCCATCAGCTCGGCGCCGGGGTAGCGGCGCGCGATCTCGCGCACCATGGCCGTGGTGGACGCCAGCGCCACCTCGTGCTCCGGCACGCCCTCCTTCACCGCGGCCACCAGCGCCGCGCCGCCCACGTCGCAGACCTGCGCACCGGCGGCGATGAACTCGATCTCCTCGGCGCTCTTGACCATGCGCAGCCGCATGCAGGCCGCGGAGATGTCCACGAACTCCACGCCCGGCAGCGCGTCCCTGAGCGCCTGCAGCCGGTCCACGGGCAGGTGGTCGAGCTCCACGCCGATGCGCCCGCGCGCGGGCAGGCATTGCGCCGCGGCGCGGAAGAAGTTGCCGCGCTGCCAGTCGGTGTAGGTGAGCACGTCGTCGGCCACGGACTTGCGCCAGGGCTGGGCGCCGTCGATGTTGGCGGCGATGACGGTGGTCTTGGCGTGCGTCACCGCCAGGCCGTAGAAGCGGCCGAAGCTGCAGTAGAGGAAGTCGCTGTAGTAGGCGACGTTGTGGTAGGAGCTGAAGAGCGCGGCGTCGATGTTCTCGGCCACGAGTTGCGCACGCAACGTGGCGATGCGCCGTGCGTATTCCTCCTTGCTGAAGGTCTTCCAGGCCGGTTCGCCGTTGCGCAGGCGGATGGTGCTGGGCATGTCCATGGTCGTCTCCTTGGGGGGGTGGAAGGTGACGCCATGGTGTGGCGCGGGGGCCTGGCGCGGTTTGCGGTTGCGACAGCCGGTTTGCCGCTTGCGCCACGGCTTGAAGGGGTTTTCCCGCTTGGGGTTGGCCCTGAATGCGCTCGGCGCCTACGCGAGCGCGAGCGGCTGCAGCAGCGCGTCGCGCTGCACGCGAAAGCGCGCCGCCTGCGCCGTGAGCCAGGCCAGCACGTTTTCCGCGCGCGCCGTGCGCTGCATGGGGCAGACAAAGTGGTACGAAGCCCGCGAGCGCACCGGGAGTCCGAAGGGCACCACCAGGCGGCCGGCGGCCAGCTCGTCCAGCACCAGCGCCGCCCTCCCAATGGCAATGCCCTGCCCGGCCAGCGCCGCGCCCTGCGCCAGCAGCGACAGGTTGAAGTGGTGCCCCTGCTCCAGGCCGGGCAGCTCCACGCCGGTGTGGCGCAGCCAGTGCGCCCACTCCTCGCAGGGGCCGGCGCCGTCCCAGGCGCTGCTGTCGTGCAACAGCAGCTCCGGCCGCAGGTCCGCCGCCGAGCGCAGTTGCGGGTGCGCGGCCAGGAAGGCGGGGCTGGCCACGGGCAGCAGCCATTCGTCCAGGATCTCGATGGCCACCAGGTCCTGGTAGCGGCCCAGGTCGTAGCGCAGCGCGGCGGCTACCTCGTCGCGCGCCATGCGCTCGCGGTCCAGCGCATGGAACTCGCCGATGACGCGCAGGCCGATGTCCGGGTGGCTGCGATAGAAGTCGCCCAGGCGCGGCGTGAGCCAGCCCATGGCGAAGGACGGCGCGCAGCTCAGCGCCAGCGGCCCCGCGGCCGGCGGGATGCGCAACTGCACCAGCGTGCCCTCTATGGCCTGGAAGGACTCGCGCACCACCGAGGCCAGCCACTGCCCCTCCGGCGTGAGCACCAGGCTGCGCGGGCTGCGCAGGAACAGCGGCCGCTGCAGCCAGCCCTCAAGTTGCTTGACCTGCTGGCTCACCGCGCCCTGCGTCACGCACAACTCCGTGGCGGCCTTGGTGAAGCTCATGCACCGGGCTGCGGCTTCGAAGCACCGCAACCATGCAAGAACGGACGGAGAGAGCCTGGTATCCACGTCATGCCCCAGTTTGACTAATGACCAGGGCAATATAAATGCTTTGCGCGGCAGCGCCGGCCGGCCCACCATGGCAACACCAGACGACGAATAAAGACGACTCCATGCCGCAACCGACCACCGCAACCCCGCCGGGCACCGCACCGGCCGGCACCCTTGCCGCCCAGCAGGCGGGCACCTTCGACCTTCAAGCCCTGCAGCGGGGCGAGCCGGTGCTGTGGGCGGCCACCGCGCCGCGGCCCGCCGCCCAGGCGCCAAACGGCGCAGGTATTAGCCAGCTTGATGTGGAGGCGGCCGTGGCGCGCTGGCGCCGCTTCGCGCCGCTGCTGGCCGGGCTGTTCCCGGAGCTGCAGGCGCGGGAGGGCGTGATCGAGTCCGAACTGCTGCCCGTGCCCGCGCTGCAGCAGGCGCTGGGCCTGTCGCCGGACTTCGGCACCCTGTTCGTGAAGGCCGACCACGGCCTGCCGGTGGCGGGCTCCGTCAAGGCGCGCGGCGGCATCCACGAGGTGCTGGAGCACGCCGAGGCGCTGGCGCTGCGCCATGGCCTGCTCACGCCGGACGGCGACTACCGCGTGCTGGCCGGCCCGGCCGCGCGCGCCCTGTTCGCCCGCCACCAGGTGGCCGTGGGCTCCACGGGCAACCTGGGCCTGGCCATTGGCGTGATGGCCTCGGCCCTGGGCTTCAAGGCCGTGGTGCACATGTCGGCCGACGCCAAGGACTGGAAAAAGGCCCGGCTGCGCGCACGCGGCGTGGACGTGGTGGAGCACGCGGGCGACTACGCCCAGGCCGTGGCCGCGGGCCGCCGCGAGGCCGAGGCCGACCCGGCTTGCCACTTCGTGGACGACGAGCGCTCGCGCTCGCTGTTCCTGGGCTACGCCGCCGCGGCCCCGCACCTGGCGCGGCAACTGGCCGCCCTGGGCCGCCCGGTGGACGCGCAGCACCCGCTCTTCGTGTACCTGCCCTGCGGCGTGGGCGGCGCGCCGGGCGGTGTCGCCTTCGGCCTGGCGCAGATCTTCGGCCCCCACGTGCACTGCTTCTTCGCCGAGCCCACGGCATCGCCGTGCTTCCTGCTGCAGATGCTGGCCACCACGCCGGGCTTCGAATTTTTGGGCAGCAACCCGTCGGTCTACGACGTGGGCCTGGACAACCGCACCGAGGCCGACGGCCTGGCCGTGCCCAGCGCCTCGGAGCTGGCCGCCGCCGTGGCGGGGCCGTTGCTGGGCGGCGTCTACACGGTGCAGGACGAGACGCTGTTCAAGCTGCTGCACGCCGCCGCCCGCACCGAGGGGCTGCGCATTGAGCCCTCGGCCGCGGCCGGCTTCACCGGCCCCGCCATGCTGCGCGACACGTCCGCGGGCCAGGCCTACATCGAGCGGCACGGCCTGCGGCTGCACATGGCCGCGGCCACGCACATCGCCTGGACCACCGGGGGCCTGTTCGTCCCCGAGGACGAGTACGCCCGCTTCCTGGCCCGCGGCCAGGAGGCCGCCGCCGCTTCAGACGCGGCAGCCTGAATTCCACGCAAGGTTTCTCTCTCAACCACCCCCGCCCAAAGGAACGCCCCATGAAGAAGCCCACTTTCCTGCTCCATGCCACGGTTGCGGCCGCGGCGCTCGCGGCGCCGCTGGGCGTTGCCTGGGCGGCGGACACGACGTACCCCACCAAGCCGATCCAACTGGTGATCCCCTTCCCGCCGGGCGGTGCCACCGACGTGGCCGGGCGGCTGCTGGCCAAGGCGCTGGAGGCCAAGCTGGGCCAGACCGTGATGGCGGACAACCGCGCCGGCGCCGGCACCGTCATTGGCGCCAGCTTCGTGGCCAAGGCCCCGGCCGATGGCCACACGCTGCTGGTGAGCTCGGGCACCACCTTCACCGTCAACCCGGCCATCCAGCCCAAGCTGCCCTACGACCCCGTGAAGAGCTTCGAGCCGGTGGGGCTGGTGGCGCGCACGGGATTGATCCTGCTGGCCAATAAGGACGTGCCGGCCAACAACCCCAAGGAGTTCGTCGCGCTGGCCAAGTCGCAGCCCGGCAAGCTGGCCTTCGCCTCCTTCGGCAACGGCTCCACGGCGCACTTCACCGGCGAGCTGCTGGCGCACATCACCGGCACGCAGCTCATGCACGTGCCCTACAAGGGCAGCGCCCCGGCGATGACGGACCTCATGGGCGGCCAGGTGCCCTTTGCCGTGGACACCGTGGCCGCGGCCATTCCGCAGCTCAAGGGCGGCAAGATCAAGCCCATCGCCGTCACCACGGCCAAGCGCTCCACGCTGCTGCCGGGCGTGCCCACCTTCGCCGAAAGCGGCTACGCCCTGGACGCCGACACCTGGCTGGCGGTGGTGGCCCCGCGCGGCCTGCCGCCCGCGGTGAAGGCCAAGCTGGAGAAGGCGCTGGCCGAGGTGATGGAGCAGCCGGACGTGCGGGAGAAACTCGCGGCCAGCGGCTTCGAGCCCGGCTACCAGAACGGCGCGGCAGTGGAGGCGCTCATCCAAAAGGAGCTGCCGCTGATGCGTGAAACTGCGCAGCGCGCCCACATCACCGCCGACTGACCGAAAGGCTCACGCCATGCCCATGACGGAAGGTTTCCTGCCCTTCCCGCCCGCCGCCACGGCGGGCCAAGCCCTTGCCGAGGTGGACACGCCCGCCCTGCTGCTGGACCTGGACGCCTTCGAGCGCAACCTGGCCCGCATGCAGGCCGCGGCCGACGCCGCCGGCGTGCACTTGCGCCCGCATGCCAAGGCGCACAAGTGCCCTGCCGTGGCGCTGGCGCAGATGGCGCGCGGCGCGGTGGGCGTGTGCTGCCAGAAGGCCAGCGAGGCGCTGCCCTTCCTGCTTGCCGGGGTGCGCGACGTGCACGTGAGCAACGAGCTGGCCTCGCCGCTCAAGGCGCGCGCGCTGGCGCAGTGGGCTCGCCAGGCCCGCTTGAGCGTGTGCGTGGACGACGCCGCGCAGGTGGACACGCTGGCCGAGGCCACGCGCGAGGCCGGCAGCTCCCTCGACGTGCTGGTGGAAATCGACATCGGCCAGGGCCGCTGCGGCGTGGCCGACGCGGCCGCCGTGCAGCGGCTGCTGCAGCGGCTGGCGCCGCATCCGCAATTGAGCTTCGCCGGGCTGCAGGCCTACCAGGGCGGGCTGCAGCACCTGCGCAGCCGGGCCGAGCGGCGCGAACAGGCGCTGCGCGCGGCGGCGCGGGCCGGCGAGGTCGTGACGGCGCTGGAAAACGCCGGGGTGCGCTGCGCCACCGTCACCGGCGGCGGCACGGGCAGCGTGGAGTGGGACCTGGAAAGCGGCGTCTACACCGAGCTGCAGCCGGGCTCCTACGCCTTCATGGACCGCGACTACGCCGACAACGAGGCCGGCGCGCTGCGCTTCGAGCACGCCTTGTTCGTCGCCACGCGCGTGATGAGCACGGCCGCGGGTACGCACGCCGTGGTGGACGCGGGGCTCAAATCGCTGACGCTGGAGTGCGGCCTGCCGGTGCTGTGGCCCGCCGATGGCGCGTTGGCCTACACACAAGCCAACGACGAGCACGGCCTCGTGGCGGGCGCACCGCTGCCCGCGCTGGGCAGCCTGCTGCGCCTGGTGCCCGGCCACTGCGACCCGACTTTCAATTTGCACGACGAGATCGTGGCCTTCCGCGGCGAGCGCGTCGAAGCCGTGTGGCCCGTGGCCGCGCGCGGCCTGAGCCGCTGACTTCACTGACACCCCCAAAAACCGAGAGAGACAAACCCCATGCAGAACACCGACATCACCGCCCTGAGCGCCGTCGAGATGCGCCGCCGCATCGGTGCGCGGCAGCTCTCGCCGGTCGAGCTGCTGCAGGCATGCATCGCGCGCATCGAGGCGGTGAACCCCTACGTCAACGCCGTCACCGCCACCTGCTTCGAGCGCGCCCGCGAGGAGGCCCGCGCCGCCGAGCAGGCCGTCATGAAGGGCGAGCCGCTGGGCCTGCTGCACGGCCTGCCGCTGGGCGTGAAGGACCTGGAAGAGACGGCCGGGCTGCTCACCACCTACGGCTCGCCCATACACCGCGGCAACGTGCCGGCGGCCGACAACGTGCTGGTGGCGCGGCTGCGCGCGGCCGGCGCCATCGTGGCGGGCAAGACCAACGTGCCGGAGATGGGCGCGGGCGCGAACAGCTTCAACCCGGTCTGGGGCGCCACGGGCAACCCCTTCAACCCGAACCTGAACGCGGGCGGCTCCTCCGGCGGCTCGGCCGCGGCGCTGGCGCTGGACCTGCTGCCGGTGTGCACGGGCTCGGACACGGGCGGCTCGCTGCGCATTCCGGCGGCCAAGTGCGGCGTGGTGGGCTTCCGGCCCTCGCCCGGCGTGGTGCCCAGCTCGCGCAAGCCGCTGGGCTGGACGCCCATCTCCGTGGTCGGCCCCATGGGCCGCACCGTGGCCGACGCCTGCCTGCAGCTCGCGGCCACGGCCGGCGTATCGGCCACCGACCCGCTGACCTACGAGCTGGACCCGATGAGCTTCTTGCTGCCGCAGGACGTGGACCTGAGCGGCCTGCGCGTGGGCTACACCGAGGACTTCGGCGCCTGCGCCGTGGACGACGGCATACGCGCCGTGTTCCGCGAGAAGGTGCAGGCCATGCGCCACCTCTTCCGCAGTTGCGAGCCGCTGGCGCTGGACTTGGGCGAGGTGCACCGCTGCTTCGACGTGCTGCGCGCCGAGGCCTTCGTGGCCGGCATGCGCGAGGCCTACGAGCGCGACCCGATGAGCCTGGGCCCCAACCCGCGCGCCAACTACGAGATGGGCGCCGCGATGCGGCTGCTGGACTGCGCCTGGGCGCAGGCCGAGCAGACGCGCATCCTGGCGCGCTTCCAGGCCGCCTTCCGCGACGTGGACGTGATCCTGGCGCCCACCACGCCCGTGTCGCCCTTCCCCTGGACGCAGCCGCACGCCGCCACCATCAACGGGCAGGCCCAGGAGAACTACTACCGCTGGCTGTCGCTGACCTACGTCACCACGCTGACCACGCACCCCGCGCTGAGCCTGCCCTGCGGCACGGACCACGCGGGCATGCCTTTCGGCCTGCAGGTGGTTGGGCGCTTCCGCGCCGACCGCCACACGCTGGGCGTGGCGCACGCGATGGAGCAGGCCTTCAACGGCATGGACGCGCTGCGCCGGCCGGTGCCGGACGCGGGCCGGCTGCGGCGGGCCGAGCCGGCGCTGGACTCCATCGTCACCGCGCCGCCCGTGCTGGGCGGCACCTCCACCGGCACCGCCTCGGCGGTCTGAAACGCCATGGACCGTTTTGATTTCATCGTGATCGGTGCCGGCATTGCCGGCGCCTCGGCCGCTTATGAGATTGCGGAGCGGGCCGGCGTGCTGCTGCTGGAGCGAGAGAGCCAGCCGGGCTACCACACTACGGGCCGCTCGGCGGCGCTGTACATGGAGAGCTACGGCACGCCGGCCATACGCGCGCTCACGCGGGCCAGCCGCGCCTTCTTCGACGCGCCGCCGGAGGTGTTCGGCAGCGAGCCGCTGCTGTCGCCGCGCGGCGTGCTGCACGTGGCGCAGCCGGACCAGGGCGAGCTGCTGGAGGCGGCGTGGCGGGAACTCTCCGAGCGCGGCGGCGGCGTGCGCCGCGTGGGCCGCGACGAGATGCTGGCGCTGGTGCCCTGCCTGCGCCCCGAGGCCACGGGCGCGGGCCTGGCCGAGGACAGCGCCAGCGACATCGACGTGCACGCGCTGCACCAGGGCTACCTGCGCGGGCTGCGCCAGCGCGGCGGGCAGGTGCGCAACCACGCGGAGGTGGTGGCGCTGTCGCGCGCGGACGGCCTGTGGACCGTGCGGCTGGCCGACGGGCAAGCCGTGCAGGCGCGCCACGTGGTGAATGCCGCCGGCGCCTGGGCCGACGAGATTGCGAAGCTGGCCGGCGTGCGCCTGATCGGCCTGGAGCCGCGGCGGCGCAGCGCCTTTACCTTCTCGGCGCCCGCGGGCGTGGACGCCAGCCGCTGGCCGGCGGTGGTGGGCGTGGACGAGAGCTATTACTTCAAGCCGGATGCGGGGCAGTTGCTGGGCTCGCCGGCCAATGCCGACCCGGTGGCGCCGCACGACGTGGTGCCGGAAGAGCTGGACGTGGCGATGGGCATCTACCGCATCGAGCAGGCCACCACCATGACCATCCGCCGCCCGGGGCACACCTGGGCGGGTTTGCGCTCCTTCGTGGCCGACGGCGACATGGTGATCGGCTGGGACGTGCAGGCCGAAGGCTTCTTCTGGCTGGCCGCGCAAGGCGGCTACGGCATACAGAGCGCGCCGGGCGCGGCGCTGCTGGCGCGCAGCCTGGCTTTGGGCGAGCCGCTGCCGCAGGGGTTGCAGGACCAGGGGGTGGATGTGCGGGCGCTGTCGCCTGGGCGGCTGGACTGAGCGCACGCGGCGAGCGGGAGAAAACGATGCTGACCAGCCAAAACAAATCAACTTTTAGGACATTGAGATAAAGCAACAGCAAAGCGGCTTTAACTTGATATTGATTAAAGGCGGGAAAGAAATTTTGTGATTTCTTCTCGCTTATTTTTTGGACGGTGTCTTCGTGAAAACAACGAAGCGCTTGGTCCTGTGAACGCAGGCGGTCTAGCAGGCTAGGCGGTTTAATCTGATTTTCGTCAAGGCCAGCTCCTGAATTTCCAAGGCGACTAAAGACTTGGCGACGCGAAATTTCCAGGTGTCGAAGTCGCTTCGTGTATCAGTCCTGTCCATCCGCCGCTGAATCTATAGCGGAGGGCGAGTTAGCGCGATATGCCAAGGCAGTGCGTAGAGTGGAAATGCCACGTTCGAGTTGTTCATGCCGCGGCGGCGCCCAGTTACCGATCGGGTCAATTTACGTTGAGTGATGCTGGCGCTATGAGTTGTCGGTCTGTTTCGTCTTTGAAATGCACTGCGGCGTTTGCAGAGACGGTGCGTGTGACGTATTGCTCACGGCTTACAGTCCGCTTTCTGGTTCTCGCAGGCGATGCTACGAAAATCGGTGCAAGGCTAGATGGCCTTCGATCCTGTCAATCTCAAGGATCAAAAATATTTTTGGTCGCCTCAAACCCTAATTTGAGACCTACTGAGCGCACACATTAGGCCAACCGTTTTTCAAGAGGAAAGATGACACCTTACCGCAATCTCAACGGAAACTCGAATGTAGTAGCATATGAGTCAGCTGACGACTCAATTCACGTGGTATTCAAATCTGGCACACATCGCAACTATCTATACAACCATATTCAGCCAGGCAGGGCTATGGTTGATCGGATGAAAACCTTAGCCACCCAGGGGCACGGCTTGAACTCGTATATTTTTACCGCCGTAAAAAGCAATTTCGCAAAAAAGTGGTAAATCGCTTCAAAAATTCTACCATAACGGAATATCTATAAGCCGCGGTTTTGAGCACCCTTCGTAGCTTTACCGTTACAACAGCCCTCTCTTCGAACGTTGAGGGCTGCTATCATCGCAATTTATTGGTCCGCTTCATCTCTAAACTGCACTGCGTTTTTGCGAGAGTGGTGTGCGTGACATATCGCTCACAACTAGCCGCCGAACTGACATTTCTCGCGGGCGGTCCTACGGAAATCCTTGTGGAACTTGGCGACCTCTTCGACCTAATCAAGCTTAAGCACCAAATTTCCGTCTTATCAACCCGACCCTAATTTTCAAAAGATCGAAAAAGCTGTGTTTGCTCCGACCGCCGAACTCACAAGAATTCCATGAAAACCATAAACCTCCCAATGCAATTTTTCTCACGGATATTCATTGCCATCAGCTTGCTGGTCTTCGCAGCCCCTTTCTGCTGCGCGGCAAATGAAAGTTGGCCTTCAACCGTGGTCAAAATCGAAGACTTGAGAACCACCTCGGAATTCGAAATACGTATTCCGGCCATAGTGGTGAAGGGCAAAGTGACCGGTCCTGCCATCATCCGAGCGCATGTAGCCACGGACGGCGCAGTGGTTCGGACAGCACTTCTGTCTTCCTGTGGAAATGCAGACCTGGATGAAGCATCGTTGCGCGCCATAAGGGCAATGCGATTTGATCCTTACCTGGTGAATGGCGAACCAACCGATGTTTCACTTGTATTGCCCGTGCACATTCCCAAAAATTTCGGCCGAAGCAGATAAGCCACACATTTTGCCTTTTACCCAATAAAAGGGTGCCATCTAAAACAGTCCATCATATTTTGATGAATGTGGGAGCGTGGTCGGCAGTCCATATCGGAAAATGGAGCTCCTGGTCTTTGCTGGTCATCATGACATTCACCATCGTGGCCAATCTCAAACATATCAAGGGGCACATTCATGTTCCCGCGTAACAGGGCCGACGACCCCGGTATACGATGCAGCAAATCCAGTTCGGTGCTGCGCACGCTTGAGAAAAGCCCTTTGCCTATTCGGCGTTGATCGCAAGCTCACGGTCTATCAATTTTCGGAACATGCAACACCCAACCAACAGTAAAAAACGGGCCCTTCAATGGCCCCTTCTAAAACAAAAAAAGTTTTCGGAGATGCTGAGGCTGGCGGCCGCTGATTGGTTCAAGTCCAAGAAGCTTCCCACGCATACTCACATGCCCTACTGCCTGGGAGAATGGGAACAATGGCCATCCAACCTGATTCTGCCTGAAGTAGCCGACTATATTCAAAAGCAGCGCGAAGCCGCCTCCGAGAAAAAATCGCCTTTCCCTCTGCACAAATATCTCCATCATGGGATGAGCAGCCAGGCCATGGCATTCAATCTCATTGGACCGCTCATTACGAGACAAGATTATTCTCCACTCATCTCCTTGTTGAAATCCAAGAACGTGGAAGGCGCCTCGGAAATCGCCGAAGCCGTTTTCGAATACGAGGACAGGAAAGTGTTCAACGAGGACGCGGGGCAACCCACCTCCATCGATATTGCACTCAAAGACAAGAACGGCCAGCCCTTCATTTTCATCGAGTCGAAATTCGATGAAAGAGCATTCGGCGGCTGTTCAGTGTTTGGGCTTGGAGACTGTTCTGGAGCCAGCCCCATTGGCTTTGAAGACGATTGCTTTTTGCACTTCATCGGCCGAAAATATTGGCCGCTCATGAGCAAGCACGGCATCACGGACCAATTGAAGAATGAACGCCAGTGCATATTTGCCATGCACTACCAGTTCTTCAGGGAAATTCTTTTCTCCATCGAAAAAAATGGCACTTTCGTCCTGCTGAGCGATGAACGAAGTCCCGTGTTTTCAAGTCGCACCGGTGAAGACAGGCGCAGCTTGATGCCATTTCTTACCAGCTTCTTGCCTGAAGAATTAAAATCCAGAGTAGTCGCTATCAGCACACAAGAATTGGTCAGGGAAATCGAGCACAACCCAAGGCACGAAGACTGGATACCGGAATTCAAGAGAAAGTATGCAATGAACGCTCTCTGATTTCCTGCCAGTCCACATCCGTCGACGGCGACATCACCGCCTATTCAGGAGACGCACCATGCCCACCGGCACTGTTCATCTTCACCGCGTGCTGCGCGCACCGGCCCAACGGGTTTATCGAGCATTTGTGGAGGGCGATGCACTCGCGAAATGGCTGCCGCCCCATGGCTTTACCTGCCAGGTACACCACCTGGAAGCCAAGGTCGGCGGCACATTCAAAATGTCGTTCACCAATTTCGGCTCCGGCCACGCCCACTCCTTTGGCGGCGAGTATCTGGAATTGGAACCAGGCCAGCGCATTCGCTACACGGACCGGTTTGACGACCCCAACCTGCCCGGCGAATTGCAGGTCACGATTGAATTGACGGAGGTGTCCTGCGGCACGGACATGCGCATCGTGCAGTCCGGCATTCCGGAGGCCATTCCCGTCGAAATGTGTTATTTCGGCTGGCAAGAATCCCTGGCGCAATTGGCGGCGCTGGTGGAGCCTGAGATTCCGGGCTGAACTGGAAGCCGCCCTTGGCGGCTTCCTGTCCAGCGGATGACGCCGCTCAGGCGTGCGTCAGCCCCACGAAGGCTTCCATCACCTTGTGCGGGTTCTGCATCAACTCCGCCTTCCACTCACCCAGCGCGCGGCCGGAGTGGATCAGCCCGCGCAGGGCGCCCACGTGGCGCGGCTGGCCTATGGTGATGGCGCCCACCAGGCGGTCGCCGTGGAAGCACAGCCGGGTGTACAGGTTGCGCGCCTCGTCGGTCAGCTCCACGACTTCACCGCCCTCGCGGCCCTTCCACTCGCCAAAGGTGTGCGAGATCAGGCCCACCGTGTCCAGCACGTTCATGCTCAGGCTGCCGCGGTAGGGCACGTCCTTGCCCACCATGTTGAGCGCCGCAATGCGCCCGTGCTCCGTGGCCGTGGGCTGCAGCGCGTGCACCACCCACTCGCCCGTCGAGAAGTCGCGGCCCTGCGCCACGTCGCCCGCGGCGTACACGCAAGGCACCGTGGTGCGCATGCGGTCGTCGATGAGGATGCCCTGGTCGATCTTGGCGCCCGTGCCCTCCAGGAAGGCGATGTTGGGGTGCACGCCGGTGGCCAGGATGATGAGGTCGGCGTCAATGGTGCGCGTGTCCATCACCAGGCGCGGACCGGGCTCGATGCGCTCGGTGCGGCCGGAGGTGATCACCTCCACGCCCTTGCCCTCCAGCCAGCGCTGCAGCATGCGGCTGCCCACGGGGGTCATCATGGTGCGCAGGATCTGCCCGGCACGGCCGGCAATCACCGACAGCTTCACGCCCGTGCCCACCAGCGCCTTCATGCACACGCCCGCCACGAAGCCGGCACCGATCATCACCACGCGGGCGCCGGGCTTGAGCTTGTCGGCAATGGCGCGGGCGTCTTCCAGCGTCCAGCACGTCACCACGCCGGGCAGGTCCGTGCCGGGAATGGGCGGCAGCGAGGGCGAGGAGCCCGTGGCCACCAGCAGCCGGTCGTAGTCCAGCGTGCTGCCGTCGTCCAGCTCCACCGTGCCGCCAGTGGGCCGGGCCTGCACGCGCAGCGCCTTGCGGTTGAGGTAGCGGATGCCCAGCGTCTCGTAGTGCAGCGGCGTCTTGCGCTGCAGCGCGCCGGCTTCGTCAATCGAGCCGTTGAGGATGTAGGGGATCGCCATGCGGGCATAGGGCTCGCCCGGCTCGCCACTGACCAGCGTGATCAGCCCATCCGGGTCGTGCTCGCGCAGCGCCTCCACGGCCCGCACGCCGGCGGGGCCGGCACCGATCACGACGTACTTCATTGCCATGCTCATTCCTCAAAAATGCAGGCAGGCATCGTGGTCAAAGCGGCTGACGCGGGGCTGAAAAAATAGGGCAATGCATGCATAAGTTGGCCTGCATCAGGCAACCCTTCACAGCGTGGGCAGCTCGACCGTGAAGGTGCTGCCCCGCCCCGCCCCGTCGCTGGCGGCGCTGATGTGGCCGCCGTGCATCTCCACCAGGCGCCGCGCCAGCGACAGCCCAATGCCCAGGCCGCCCTGCGAGCGCTCCAGCGCGGCGCCCACCTGCGTGAACAGGTCGAACACCTTGTCCAGCATCTGCGGCGGTATGCCTATGCCGTTGTCGCTCACGGCGATGCTCACGCGCCGCTGCGGCAGGCAACGCGCGGCCAGGCGCACATGCCCACCCTCGCGCGTGTACTTGGCGGCGTTGTTGAGCAGGTTGCTCAAGACCTGCGACAGCCGCGTGGCGTCGGCGTCCAGCAGCACGGGCTCGGCGGGCAGCGCCAGCTCCAGCCGGTGGCCGGCGGCGTCCAGCAGCGGGCGGCTGGTCTCCAGCGCGGCTTCCACCAGCGCGCCCAGCGCCACCGTAGCCTTGCGCAGCTCCACCTTGCCGCGGCTCACGCGGGAGACGTCGAGCAAATCGTCCACCAGCCGGACCATGTGGGCGAGCTGGCGCTCCATCAGCTCCCGCGCGCGCACGCCCACGGCGCTGCCGGCCTCGGCGTGGCGCAGTATGGCCAGGCCGTTGGAGATGGGCGCCAGCGGGTTGCGCAGCTCGTGCGCCAGGGTGGCGAGAAACTCGTCCTTGCGCGCGTCAGCCTCGCGCAGCGCCTGCTCCACCTGCTTGCGCTGCGTGATGTCGCTGAACAGCAGCGCCACCTTGTGCTCGGCCGGGTTGCCGATGCGAAAGGCGAACACGTCGAACCAGCGGCCCATGGAGGGCGCGTGGTCCTCGAAGCGCAGCGGCTCGCCCGAGACCGCCACGCGCGCGTAGGTGTGCACCCACGTCAGCTCCAGGTTGGGAATGAGCTCGCGCGCCGTGCGCCCAAGCGCGCCGGCCATGCCGGTGTGGCGCTCGAAGGCCGGGTTGATCTCCACGAAGCGGTAGTCGTGCGGCTGCCCCGCGGCGTCGAAGAGCAACTGCAGGATGCAAAAGCCCTCGTCTATGGACTCGAACAGCGTGCGGTAGCGCGCCTCGCTGCGCACCAGCGCCAGCTCCACGGCCTTGCGCTGGGTGATCTCCAGGAAGAGCACGCAGAACTGGCCGTGGCCCAGGGCGCGGGCGCGGGCCTCGTACCAGCGGTCGTTGAGCGCGGGCACGTGCACTTCGAACTCCGCGGGCTCGCCGCTGTCCACCACGCGGGCGTAAGTGCGTATGAGATCGTCCGGCACGCCCGGAATGACTTCGCGCACCGGGCGGCCCAGTGCGTGCTGCATGGGGATGCCGGTGAGCCGCTCGAAGGCCGGGTTGACCTCGACGAAGCGGAAGTCTGTCATGCGGCCCGCGGCGTCGCGCAGGGCCTCGGCGACGAAGAAGCCTTCGCCCATGCGCTCGAACAGCCCGCGCCAGCGGGCCTCGCCGGCGTGCTGGCCTTGGGGTCCGGGGCCGTCCTCAGCGTGTTCCATGCCGGCATCTTTGCATGGTCACTCCTGGAGCTGGCGGTGAAGGACTTGGCGATGCGGCGGCACTCCCGCGCGGCCGCATCGCCTGGTGCCGGCGGTTTATTCGCCCAGGTAGGCCGCGCGCACCTTGGGGTCGGCCAGCAGCTGCTTGGCCGGGCCGGTCATGGTGATCTCGCCGGACTCCATCACGTAGCCGCGGTTGGCCAGGCCC